>CAXBDS010000094.1:0-18572 GCA_963974355.1 uncultured Opitutaceae bacterium | reverse complement strand
GTTGCCGCCGAGCTGGGCTTTGGCGCGGATCAGCCGGCGCACGGTGCGCTTCAGCGCGACATTGGCGTCGTCCTCGGCGCCGGCATGGCTGGTGAGGGCCTCGATGCGAATGCGGCGGTAGGGTTCTTCTTGGGCGATTCCCATGATCCGCACGCGGGAGAGGCCTTGGATGAGAAGGTTGGAGGTGCCGTTTTCGTTCTTTTGGCAAGCACGGACGATCCCGACGGTAGCAACCCGATGAGGCGGTTCCGGGCTATCGGCGGGACCGCTAGGATCGAGCCCAGCCACGGCAAACAGGCGATCCGCCGCCAAAACATCCTTTAACATGTGCCGGTAGCGCGGCTCGAAAATATGTAAGGGGAGAAGCGCTTGCGGAAAAAACGAAGTCTCGGGCAGGGTCATCACAGGCACTTCCTCGGGTAAAACGATCTCCATTTCCATGGTGTTCACGTTGTCCCGATCCCGCAGGTCGCGCAAGTGTGGCCCGGCCTCCCACTGTGCCAGTTGGGCGCGAAGCGGGAACGGGCGGAGGCCACGTCGTGCCAAGTTGACCCTCTTTTTGACTCAATCGTGCGTTAGGGCTGAAGATTGTTTAATTGTAAGTTGTTTTTTTAGAAACGCTTGAGTCGGAATGTGATTCGAGGGCACATGCATTGCTGGGGAAAGGGCATGAGTCGCATTCTCGGTATCGACCTTGGCACCACCAATTCCTGCATGTCCGTCATGGAAGGCGGCGACCCCGTCGTCATTCCTAACGCGGAGGGCGCGCGCACGACCCCCTCGGTCGTCGCTTTTACTAAATCCGGCGAACGTCTGGTCGGCCAAGCGGCCAAACGCCAAGCCGTCACTAATCCTCGCAACACGATTTTTTCGGCCAAGCGCCTGATCGGTCGCAAGTTCTCGGAGGTCTCGGAAGAGGCGAAGAACTTGCCCTATAAGGTGGTCGAAGGCAAGAACGGCGACGCCTACATCGAGGCGCAAGTCGGCGACAAGACGGAGCAATTCGCCCCGCAGCAGATCGCCGCGTTTGTGCTCGGCAAGCTCAAGGCCGACGCCGAGTCCTATCTCGCCGACAAGGTGACCCAAGCCGTCATCACGGTTCCAGCTTACTTTAACGACGCCCAGCGTCAGGCCACCAAGGACGCGGGCAAGATTGCCGGTCTGGACGTGCTCCGTATCATCAACGAGCCCACCGCCGCGTCTCTTGCTTACGGTCTCGACAAGAAGAAGGACGAAAAAATCGCCGTCTTCGATTTGGGCGGCGGCACGTTCGACGTTTCGATTCTCGAAATTGGCGACGGGGTCTTCGAAGTGAAGGCCACCAATGGTGACACTCACCTCGGCGGCGACAACTGGGACGAAACGCTCATTAACTGGCTCGTCGACACCTTTAAATCCGAGCAAGGCATCGACCTGCGCCAGGATCCGATGGCTCTCCAGCGCCTGAAGGAAGAAGCCGAAAAGGCGAAGATCGCGCTATCGTCCACGCAATCGGTCGACATCAACTTGCCGTTCATCACGGCGGACGCCTCGGGCCCGAAGCATCTCAACGTCACGCTTTCCCGCGCCAAGATGGAGCAGGTTTGCGACAGCCTCTTCCAGCGCACCATCGCGCCATTCAAATCCTGCATGAAGGACGCCGATCTCGGTGGTTCCGGCATCGATGAGCTCGTGCTCGTCGGCGGCATGACCCGTATGCCGAAGGTCGTCGAAGTGGCCAAGGGCCTCGCCGGCAAGCAACCTCACCAAGGCGTGAATCCCGACGAAGTCGTTGCCATCGGCGCCGCCATTCAAGGTGGCGTGCTCAAGGGCGACGTCCGCGACGTGCTCCTCCTCGACGTTTCTCCGCTGACCCTCGGCATCGAGACGGCCGGCGGCGTCGCCACGCCAATGATCCCGCGTAACACCACGATTCCTTCCAAGAAGTCGCAGACCTTCTCGACCTACGCGGACAACCAGCCTGGGGTCGAAATCGTCGTCCTCCAAGGCGAGCGCCCGATGTCCAAGGACAACAAGAGCCTCGGCACCTTCAAGCTCGACGGTATCCCACCCGCGCCACGGGGCACGCCGCAGATCGAAGTCACCTTCGACATTGATGCGAACGGCATCCTGCACGTATCCGCCAAGGATCTCGGGACGGGTAAGGAGCAAAAAATCACCATCCAAGGGTCGTCGGGTCTCTCGAAAGAAGAGGTCGAAAAGATGACCAAGGAAGCGGAGCTTCACGCCGACGAGGACAAGAAGCGCAAGGACTCCGTCGAGACGAAGAACCAGCTCGATTCCACCATCTACCAACTCGAAAAGACGCTTGGCGAGTCCGGTGACAAGCTCCCGGCCGACGTGAAGACGAAGATCGAGTCCGGCATCGCCGACGCCAAGAAGGATCTCGAGTCCGGTGACGTCGACAAGATGAAGGCCGCCATGGAGAACCTCTCCAAGGTCGGTCAGGAGCTCTACGCCGAAGCCGCGCAAGGCGCCGGTGGCCCCGCCGGCGCTCCCGACATGGATCCGTCCGCGGCCGGAGACGCGCCGAAGAAGAAGACCGAGAAGAAAGCCGACGTTGTCGACGCCGACTTCGAGGTCGTCGATGACGAAAAGTCGGACGACAAAAAGTAACCCTTTCACGCGCCCCTCGGGTCTTCACGGGCCCTCGGGCGCGTGCTTTTCACCCATCAACCGTTAATTCTTAACCCTTCCTTCAACCCAAACCCAATCCATATGGCTAAAGTTAAAATCAAGCCCATCGGCGATCGCGTGCTGGTTCAGCACCTCGAAGAAAAAGAGCAAGTCCGCGGCGGTATCATCATCCCGGACTCCGCCAAGGAAAAGCCCCAAGAGGCCAAGGTCATTGCCCTCGGCACCGGCAAGAAGGACGAGAACGGCAAGGCTGTTCCCTTCGAGGTCAAGGTCGGCGACATGGTCCTCCTCAGCCCTTACGGTGGCTCGGAAGTGAAGCTCGACGGCGAGAAGTTCAAGCTCGTCCGCGAAGACGACATCCTCGGCGTCGTCGGCTAATTCAGCCGCTGCTCCTCCAACTCAAAAACCCAACTTAACTTACATTTATGGCAGCCAAACAACTCCTCTTCGAAGAAGCCGCTCGTGCCAAGCTCCTGAAGGGCGTCGAGGTTCTCTCGCGCGCCGTTAAGGTCACCCTCGGTCCGAAAGGCCGCAATGTCGTCATCGACAAGAAATTCGGCTCCCCGACCGTCACCAAGGACGGCGTGAGCGTCGCCAAGGAAATCGAGCTCCCCGATCCTTACGAGAACATGGGCGCGCAGATGGTGAAGGAAGTCGCTTCCCGCACTTCCGACAACGCCGGCGACGGCACCACCACCGCCACCGTGCTCGCCGAGGCGATCTACCGTGAAGGCCTCAAGAACGTGGCCGCCGGCTCCAACCCGATCTTCCTCAAGCGTGGTATCGACAAGGCCGTTGAGGCCGCCGTCGCCCAGCTGCACAAGATCTCCAAGAAGGTCTCGGACCGCGAAGAGATTCGCCAGGTCGCAACCGTTTCCGCCAACTGGGATACCGAGATCGGCAACATCATCGCCGACGCCATGGACAAGGTCGGCAAGGACGGCACGATCACCGTCGAAGAGGCCAAGTCGATCCAGACCACCCTCGACGTCGTCGAAGGCATGCAGTTCGACAAGGGCTACCTCTCGCCTTACTTCACGACCAACCAAGAGCGTCAGGAAGTGGTCCTCGAGGACGCCTACGTGCTCATCCACGAGAAGAAGATCTCCTCGCTGCAGGAGCTCCTCCCGTTGCTCCAGGCCGTTTCCAAGAGCAGCAAGCCGCTCTTGATCATCGCCGAGGACGTCGAGGGTGAAGCCCTCGCCGCTCTCGTGGTGAACAAGATCCGTGGCACCCTGAACGTCGCGGCCGTCAAGGCTCCCGGCTTCGGTGATCGCCGCAAGGCCATGCTTGAGGACATCGCGGTTCTCACCGGCGGCAAGTGCATCACGGAAGAACTCGGCCTCAAGCTCGAGAGCATCCAGATCGCCGATCTCGGCAAGGCCAAGCGCCTCGTCATCGACAAGGAAAACACGACCATCATCGAGGGCGCCGGCAAGGCTTCCGACATCCAGGGTCGCGTGAAGCAGATCCGTCGTCAGATCGACGAGACCACCTCCGACTACGACCGTGAGAAGCTCCAAGAGCGTCTCGCCAAGTTGGCCGGCGGCGTCGCCGTGATCAACGTCGGTGCTTCCACCGAAGTTGAAATGAAGGAAAAGAAGGCTCGCGTCGAAGACGCCCTCCATGCCACCCGTGCGGCGGTCGAGGAAGGCATCGTCCCCGGTGGCGGCGTCGCCTTGCTCCGCACCGCGAAGGCCATCGAGAGCTGCGAACTCGAGGGTGATGAGAAGATCGGTGCGGCCATCGTGCGCCGTGCGATCGAGGCTCCCCTCAAGCAGCTTTGCACCAACGCTGGCGTCGACGGCGGCGTGGTCGTGCAGACGGTCCTCAACAGCAAGGGCAACATGGGCTACAACGTCGCCACCGGCGAATACGTTGACCTTGTGAAGGCCGGCGTCGTCGACCCGACCAAGGTGACCCGCACCGCGCTCCAGAACAGCTCGTCGATCTCCGGCCTGCTGCTCACCACCGAGTGCATGATCACCGATCTGCCCGAGAAGAACCCGGCTCCGGCCATGCCTCAGGGCGGCGGCATGGGCGGTATGGGTGGCATGGACTACTAAGTCCGCGTCCCCTGCTTCGTTCTTCGAACGTATCCAGACTTACACGACCGGCGTCCCGCGAGGGACGCCGGTTTTTTTGGGCGCGCTGCCGGCCCCGGGGAGCGGTGGCCTTCCGATATTTCGGGTTCGACGACACGGCGGACGCAGATGAGAAAGAGCGCGGTGACGAGAACCACCCTTAAAGATGTAGCCGCCATGGCGGGGGTTTCCGTCGCCACGGTTTCCTACGTGCTCAATGGCACGGGCTCGGTGAGCACGGAAGTCGCGGAACGCGTGCGGGCCGTGGTTGACCGGCTGGGTTACCGGCCAAACTCGATGGCTCAGGCGATGCGCACGGGGCGGACCGCGACGCTGGGGCTAATTTTACCCGACCTACTCAACCCGTTTTTTCCCGGTTTGGCGCGCTCGGTGGACGCGGTTGCACGGAAGCTGGGCTATTGCACCTTCTTGGCCGACACGAACATCTCGCCTGAGGTCGAGGAGGATGTGATGCGCAATTTTGTGCGGCGCGGGGTCGACGGCGTGATCTGGTTCCCGGCCACGCAGCATGACACCTTCGCGGAGTTTCGCGGGAAAATCCCCATCGTGGTCGTCGACCAGGATCTGCCGGATTACGACTTGGTGCTGCCGGATCACTGGCGAGGGGGCGAGCTGCAGGCCGAGCATCTGCTGGCGAGTGGGCGCACCCGCATCGGGCTGATCAACGGTCCGCAGAGTGTGGACAACATGCGTCTGCGCCGGGAAGGCTCGGTCGCCGCGATCGCGGGGCGGGGCACCGTGGTCTGGGAGTTTGAGGCCGAATTCGATGCGCAACTGAGCTCGGAGATTTTGGCGGCGCTGGCGCGCCGAGAGATGGACGCCATCATCGCGGGCAATGACTTGATCGCGCTTTCGGCGATGCAGGCCATGGGCGCGATGGGGCTTCGGGTGCCGGAGGACGTCTCGCTGGTGGGCTTCGATGACATCGATATCGCGCGTTTCATCGCGCCGACGCTCAGTTCCGTGCGCATTCAGTTGGATGAGTTGGGGGAATTAGCGGTGCATCGCTTGGTCCAGCTTATCACGGGCCCCGCCGAACCCCCGATGCGCCGCATCGTCGACGTGGCGTTGATGGGGCGGGGTTCGGTGGCAGTCCAGGCGGAGTAGGATGGTGGGAGATCGTTCCCGCCCAAAGACGCCCGCGCCCAAGGCTGAGGTTACGGCCGGGTGTGTTACAGCGAGGTGAAACGTTTAAATGCAGCCAATCTACCCTTGAATAGAGTAGGGAGACTTACATGGCTCATGGTTAACTTAAACGATTAAGTAAATCAAAGTCTCATGCATATCTCGATCAAATTACGGCAAAATATGAACCGGCTGGTGTTCCTCGGCATCTCTTGTGCGAGCCTCGCGGCGGCTCAGTCTGCCGCGCCGTCGCCGACCGAGGCGGACGTTATTACACTGCAAGCTTTCGAGACCAGCGCGGCCAAAGCGCTGGGGTTTGGCGACAGCCGTTCGACGTTCACCCTTGATGCGGGCCATCTGCGGGAGTTCACGCCGGGCGTGGAGATCACGACGGCGTTGGCGCAGATTCCGGGCGTGCAGGTTTCCACCGGCGATACCCGCGGCGGCAGTTTTTCCTTCGAGATTTACCTGCGCGGGCTGGGCAAGGATCAGATAGGCTTCTCAGTCGATGGAGTGCCGACGGGCGATGCGCGCTTCAATGGCGGTCAACCTCCGACGCGTTTTGTGGAAACGGGCAACGTCCGCGAGATCGTGGTCTCCAAGAGCTCAGGCGAGATCGGTTCGCCGTCCCGTTTTGCGCTGGGCGGGTTTATCAATTTCCTCACCGATGATCCGGCGGCGCAAAAGTCGGCCACGGTGGAGTTGGGCTATGGGAGCTTCGACTTTCGGCGGGCGGCCGTGCGCGTCGATACCGGTGGTCTCGGTGGCGGAGTGACGGCCTACGTGAGCTATTCGCACAAAGAAAACGAGATGTTCACCGGGCGGGATAGCCGCTCCTCGGAGCGGGAGCATTTTGAGGCCAAAGTCGTGAAGGCTTTCGCGGCGGGATCGACGCTCACATTTCGCACAAGCTTCAACGATCTGGAGGACAATGATTTTAACATCGTCACGCTGCCCGAGTTTGAGGCGGATCCCGATAGCGATCAGGCGCTCGATAGGCTGACCGGCATTCCGGCCAAGGACGTGAATTTTGGCGGAGCCTTGGGCGGCACGCGGAAGGATTGGCTCACTTATCTGCGCGGCGAGTTTGCGCTGTCGGAGGCGGTCTCCTGGACGGTGTCGCCGTATCTGCACACCTTGGACGGGGAAAGTTATCGCTATCAGGATCGCAGTCGGCGGTTGAGTGGTTCCGACCCGCGGGCCGTGACGGGCTACAACAGTCTGGGCGGAGCGATCCGGCCCACGTTGATCACGACGCGGGATTCCAACGCGGTGGGGGGGCCGGCGGATATGCGCGTCACGCCGCGCGACCGGGAACGCTACGGGGTCACGACCGAGCTCCGCTTTCCGCTGGCCGAAGGCCGCCACGACATCCGCCTCGGCGGCTGGTGGGAATCGAACGAGGCGACGGAATTCCGCAACTTTTACCCGCTGCTCGATTCCGCCACCAGCATTGCCTACAACCGGGCCGATCTGACCTACGTCGAATACGAGCGCACCAGCGACGAGTCGACAACGATGGTTTATGTGCAGGATCGCATGACGTTTATCGACGAGCGACTGAAGGTCGACGTGGGCGTGGTGCTGCTTGATGTCGGTTACGGCGTGAAGTCGCCACTGGAATACTCGACGGAGGTGGACTTCTCGCAGAGCTCGGGGGCATTGCCCAAGCTCGGCGCGAGTTATCGCGTAAACGATCACATCGAGATCTTCGGCGGGGCGGCGCGCAATTTCAGCGGCATCCCGGAAGATGTGTTCGTCGGATCGTCGGCAGTGATCGCCGAGGGCCAACTCGATCCGGTGCGCTCCGATAATTTCGATGTGGGGGGGCGCTACGGGACGCCCGATTTCGCGGTCTCGTTGCAGGGCTACTACGTTGATTTGGAAAACAACCTCGGCGTCGTGCCGGTGGCGGCGGGGAGGGCCGTCGACGTCGACGATATCATTCGCGGCAACAGCGCGACGCGCGCGGCCAACCTGAGCGGCATCACCACCAAGGGCATCGAAGTCACGCTGTTCAAGGACGTGGGCGCTTTGGACTTCTACGGGTCTTATGCGTATCAAGTGGCCAAGCACAACGAGGCCCACGACGCCACGGAGATTCTGGGCTTGGCGCAAAACGGGATCATCGGCGGGGCGGCCGTGCGGGACATCCCCGAGCACTCGGCCTACGGTCGCCTCGGGTGGACGATCGTGGAAGGGCTGCGCGTTTCCGGCGCGGCCAACTACGTCGGCGAACGCGTCGGCGCCCATTTGGTCGCGCCATCCTACGCCAGTCCTGCCAGTTCTTTTGACGCGCAGGGGAATCCGGTGAGCGCGAACCAACCGATCGGCACGCAAATGTTGCCCGGCTACACCTTGTTCGGTCTGAACCTGCAGTATCAGCCGAAGACCGGCACGTTCTGGGATCGCTGCTCGTTCCTGCTCACGGTCGACAATGTATTCGACAAAGACTACATCGGCGCCGTCTCCAGCGCGACCGCGACGCAGCCGGAATACGGTGTGGTCGGCGGCGCGGGCTACACGCTTGATCGCTACTTCATCGGCGCGCCGCGCACGGTCACGTTTACCGTTTCGACGCGGTTCTAGTCACTTTCCTGTCTCTCCACGATGATCATGCGCGTTCCATGCCGGGCTCCTTTCGGGGAATTAATCTGGGCGGGTGTCTTGGTCGCGGCCGGTGCCGGGGCTTCTCTGCTGGCGGCGCAGGAATCGGATGATGCGCTCAGTTTGGCATTGATCGGGCGAGTTGAGGTCGTGGGGTTGCCGCAGGTCGAGTGGGGCGGTCTGTCGGGCTTTGACTACGATCCGTTTCGCGACGACTGGGTGGCGATTTCAGATGCTCGAACGACGATGCAGGCCTACCGTCTGCAGGTGGATTACGACGCCACCGCGGTGCGCTCGGCGCGAGTGACCTCGGCGCTACCTTTGACGTTGCCGGCGGGCGTGGCGGCGGATGGCGAAAGTATCCGCCTGGACCCTACGGGTGATCGTTGGTGGATCGCGACCGAAGGCGAAGCGAATGCGACGCCGATCAGCGAGCCGGCGCTTTTTACGGTCCCGCTCGACGGGCAGGGGGCTCAGGCGGTCGCATTGCCGCCGGAATTGGTCTACGCCACCGCGACGAGTCCGGGACTTGAAGCCAACCGGGCGATCGAGGGGCTGACGTTTACACCGGATGGGGCGGACGTGTTGCTCGCGACCGAGGCGCCATTTCCGTCGGATCCGGAGGGTGGGACGCGCATCTTCCGGCGTGGCGTGGGCGCGCAGGCATGGGACGCGCGGCGTTACGACCCGGATCCGGTGGCGTCCGGCCTGGCTTCGTTGGGCCGGCCGTCGATTGGCGTGTCGGAGATTTTAGCGACGACGGAAGGTCCGGTTCTCGTCTTGGAGCGTTCGGGCGCGGAGGCGAGTCCGGGTCACTGGGTCTTTGCCGCGAAGCTGTATTCATTTGATTACGACGGCGCCGGGGTGAAACGACTGCTTTACGATTTTTCGGCCGGAGGGGGCACGGTCGACAATCTCGAAGGCCTCGCCTGGGGACGTCCGTTGCCCGATGGTCGGCGGACGCTGCTCGTGTTGTCGGACGATAATTTCAGTCCGTTCCAGCACACCCAACTTTGGGTGTTGGCGGTCAACGGTTGGCGGCAACGGTTGGGGTGGAACTCGGTGTTTGCGGGCGTGCGCCATGACGAGAGGATGATCGCGGGGTTCGTCGGCGAGTATCGTTGGCTCAGCAATTACTACCCGTGTGCGGTGACCTACGAAGGACGGGCCTACCGCTCGTCGGAGGCGGCGTATCATGCGAGTAAGTTCGCTGAATCGGAGCGGGATGGCTTCACGACGTTGGGGGCGGACGACGCCAAAAAGCTTTCCCGGAAATTGACGATGGATACGGTTTGGTGGGACGCTCGCAAACGTCGGGTGATGGGGGAGATCTTGCTCGCCAAGTTTGAGCAGAACACCGCGCTGGCCGAGCAGCTGATCGCGACGGGGGAACGGGAACTGATTGAGCTGAACTGGTGGAAGGATCGTTACTGGGGGGTCTATCAGGACGAAGGGGAGAATGTGCTCGGCCACGTTTTGATGGAGGTCCGGGCGAAGCTCGCGAATCCCTGAGCGCGGGGCGCCTGGGCGCGACGGCTTGTCACCGACTTGTTTCGTGCGAGGTGGATCGGTCCCTTGATTCACCGGCCGGATCGAACCTAGCTAGGGAACTGCTCCCCCTTCCGTTCGTCATGCGCACCTGTTTTATCTTTCTTCTCGTCCTGTTGGGGGTTCCTGCGGTGGCGGCGCCGGAAAACTCGCCGGCGGGTGAGCGAGCGTTTGCCGTCACGGTGTTTTGCGGCGCCAGCCGGGAAACGGCCGAGCCTTATCGCCAAGCGGCGAGCGACTTGGGGGCGGCCATCGGAGGTCACGGGTGGACGCTGGTCTATGGAGGCGGCCGCACGGGATCGATGGGCGCGGTGGCGACCGGCGCAAAATCAGCCGGTGGCCGGATCGAGAGCGTGCTGCCCCGAATTTTGGAACGACCGAGCGTCGTTTTCCCAGGTGTCGAGGAAACGGTAGTTGTCGAAACCATGGGCCAGCGGAAAGCGGAACTGCAGACGCGGGCGGATGTGTTGGTGGTCCTTCCGGGCGGCTTTGGCACCTTGGACGAGTTTGCCGATACGCTGGAACTCGCCCGGTTTGGCCTGCTGGACAAGCCGATCTATTTGCTCAATCAAGCGGGTTACTTTGACCGCTTGCTCACGTTTTTCGAACACGTGAAGAATGCAGGCTTCGCGAGCGATGACGGTCGGCCTCATCTCACGGTGGTCACGACGGTGGATGAGTTGGTAAAGCGTTTGGAGCAGGTCAGCCGGGAATGGGAGGCCTCCGTGGAGGCGAGGGCTCGCCCGAGTGCCGCAAATTGAGGGGCGATTGGCCTCAGTTGGCGTCGGGGGCGGGGGCGCTGGCGGAGTAGTGCGGCACGATCACGCCGAGGTGGCCGTTGATGATCTTTTGCACCGCCGAGGCGGGGAGCGATCCTTTGTGCAACTCGAAGATCGCGACGAGCAGGGCGAGCTCAATATCGGCCTTCTTCGGTGTGACCGTTTTCATCGCGGTGAGGACCTCCAGCGCCTTTTTTTCGGTCGCCTTGTAGTTTTCGAAATTACGGTCGGTGGGCGGTGTAGACATGAGTGCAAGGGCACGCGAAGCAGCGGTGGGGTCAAGTGCGCACGGCGACTCGCCTTTCAGATGAAGCGTGGCTTGCTGGGGGGCATGGCTGATCGTTTTTCCGAGGCTCCCATTTCCCAGTTGATCGGTTTTCGGGTCGCCGAACCGGTCGACGGCCGTACCGTGGTCTCGCTCGCGGCGGGGCCGCAGCATGCCAATCCGTTGGGACGCGTGCATGGCGGGGTGATTTGCGCGTTGGCCGACGCGGCGATGGGGACTGCCTATGGGCGGGAGTTGTTGGCGTCGGAGGATTTTTCGACGGTCGAGATCAAAGTGAACTTCATGCGGCCGGTGCGTTTGGGTTTACTCACGGCCTCAGCGCGTCTGGTGCAGCGGGGGCTGCGCATCGGTTTTCTCGACTGCGAGATTCACGACCGGCGCGGCAAACTCGTCGCGACGGCCACGTGCACGTGCATGACGTTGTCGACCTAGCTGGGCCGCAAAACTCTAGCGGACCATCATCGATGCTGCCGGCGGGGGTGGAGCGTCGCTGACAATGCGGAAGCCGACATGGCCAGAGCCGGTGTCGGGCGAGGTGCCGCGGCGAGCCGAGGGGCGGTAGCTTTCGCAGTAGTCGGCATTGCAGAGGAATGAACCGCCTTTGGTGACGCGGCGTACGGCTCCTGGCACGGAGGGCGGCGACGGGTCGCCGATCACGGGGAACTCGGGGATGCTCATGTCGGGACCGACGGGATTGGAGCAGAGCTCGGGTTGGCCGGCTTGCAGCGCGAAGGTGTCGGCGCGGTAAAGGTCGCTGCACCAGTTCCAGACGTTTCCGGCCATGTCGTAGAGGCCGTAGTCGTTGGGCGGAAAGGCTTCCACGGGGGAGGTGCCGGCAAAGCCATCGGCGGCGGTATCATCGTAAGGGAAGCGTCCTGTGTAGGTATTAGTCGGATACTTTCCGTCGGATTGAGGAAGGGTGTCGCCCCAGTAGTAGCGCGTGTCGTAGCGACCGCCGTGGGCGGCGTATTCCCACTCGGCTTCGGTGGGGAGGCGGGCGCCGGCCCATTGCGCGTAGGCGTTGGCATCGTTCCAGGAGACCTGAACCACCGGATGGTTCTCGCGCCCGTCGAGCGAACTGGTCGGGCCTTCGGGGTGACGCCAGTCGGCGCCGTTGGTCCAAGTCCACCATCGGTTAAGATCGTCCAAGGGCACAGGGTGGTCGGGAGGAGTAAAAACCAAGGCGCCGGGGGCGAGCACTTCGGGCGCGGGTCGAGGAGTGTCGGGCGGAACTTGCTTTTTCATTTCCTCCCAATCGACGGCGCGCTCCGCTTCGGTAACATAGCCCGTTGCTGCTACGAAACGCGCGAATTCGGCATTGGTCACCGGGTGCGCGGCCATCCAGAAGCCGTCGACGCTGACCTGATGAGGGGGGCCTTCGTTGGGCATCGCGCCGGCCGCCTCTGAGCCCATAATGAAGGTGCCGCCCGGAATCCATCGCATTGCCGAGGCGGGGCTTGCGGATGTCACCGCGCTGGCTGAGGCAGCTCCGGCGCGCGCGGGAGCGATGCCCGGCAAGCACAGGAGCAGGCCGATCAGGCGGACGAGGAGGCGAGGGGCGGCATCCATACGTTCGTTAAAGGATGGGCGCGATTGGGGGGCAAAAAAAATCGAGGGCGTGACTGCCCTCGATTGTGAGTTGGGTGGGTGGGCATCGCGCTCACCCCGCTTCAGCGCCTAGGCTTTGAGCTTACGCAGCCAGTCACCGATGAGCGATTGTTCGTAATAGAACGTGTCTTGCCGGTTGAGTCCGATCGCGTTCTGGAAGCTCAGATCGCTCAGTCGTTCCGAGCCGTCTTTAACGACCACGCCATCCGCGTCCTTCACGACGTAGTTGAATTTGAGCCGCGGCGGATAAATCGACTTGATGATCCGCACGTCGCTGGCTTGGGAGCCGCGCCACGGCTCGAAGTCACCGGCCATGTCGACGTCAGTGAACGTGATCTCCATGGTCTGTCCTTGGGGCAGAAAACGGTCCGCCGTGCGCGTGACGTATTTGGCGAACTCTTCCTGATAGGCCGCCATGCCTTTGGCGGTGCCGTAGAATCCGTCTTTCATATCGGTGAAGTTCTCCGGATCCTGGTAGTTAACAGTGATCCGCTGGTCTTTGGCGTCAGCGGTTTCGGCCGCATGCATCAGGCTACCCGCCGCGGAGAACGCGACCGTGAGCGTGAGAAGGGAAGTTAGTTTGGAGGGGCTCATGATGGTTTAGAAACGAAAGGGTTGAGCTTTGTTCCCCAACGGCGTCGGTCCACTTGGCAAAAAATGACGCTACTTTGCGATGGGGGATCGGGTTGAAGTAAGGATACGTCATTGCGCCGGATTGGCAACGTCCCGGCGCGGGTTGTCGGCGGGTGGGGCGCGGGCGAAGAATTCTGCTTTCCGCTTTTGCACGTGTGCGGTCAACTGCGTGCATGGAGGTTGTTTTTCTAGGCACGGGCACATCACAAGGCGTGCCGATGATCGCATGTGATTGCCCGGTGTGCACATCGAGTGACGCCCGCAATCGTCGCACCCGGGCTTCGATTCACGTCGTGATGGACGGTCTGCATGTGCAAGTGGATGCTTCGTCGGAATTTAGACTTCGGTGTGTCGAGGAGAAGATCAGGTGGATCGATTTTTTCGTGCTCACTCACGGTCATGCGGATCACGTCGCCGGCATGGACGACCTCCGGCGTTTCTGTGATCTGCACGGCGGGGAGGCGTTGCCGGTCTATTCCACGGACGAAGGCATCGGGCGGGTGCTATCGATCTACCCCTACGCGATCATTGATCGCCCGGTGGTGAAGGGATACGCGGCTTTTAAGCTGGAGCAGATGCCGGAGAAAATGGAACTGCCGCAAGGCACCATCGAATCGACTCTGCTGCCGCACGGCGGAGTGAATACGCTCGGGTTGATTTTTACCGAGCGCAGCAGTGGGAAAAAATTCGTTTACTTTACCGACTGCAAACGCGTGCCGGCGGCGGCTCTCGAGCTGGCTCGGGGAGCGGATGTGGTCGTGCTCGATGGTTTGCGGCCGCAACCGCATCCGTCCCATATGACGATCGCCGAGGCTGCGGCGGTGGCCCAGGAGATTGGCGCGCCCGTCAGCTACCTGACGCACCTCACGCATCTTTCCGACCACGCGACGACCGAGGCAACGCTGCCGACCGGAGTGAAATTAGCCTACGACGGGTTGCGATTGTGCTTGGAAACCACTTAAGACGGCAGAGGTCGGTTTTCGTTAGACAATTAAACCTAAGTAAGTTTAGTAAGATAACCCATTTAACCCTCGAAATCCCATGGCTCGCATTCTTAACGACATCACCGAAACGATCGGAAACACGCCGCTGGTGCGTCTGAACCGCACCGCAAAGGCGCACGGCGCCCAAGCCGAGGTGCTCTTGAAGCTCGAATTCTTTAACCCCCTTTCGAGCGTGAAGGACCGCATCGGCTTTGCGATGATCGATGACGCCCTGAAGAGCGGCAAGATCACCACCGATACCGTGCTGATCGAGCCGACCTCGGGCAATACGGGCATCGCGCTCGCGTTTGTCGCTGCCGCCAAGGGCATCAAACTCATTCTCACCATGCCGGAGACGATGAGCATGGAGCGCCGCAAATTGCTCAAAACGCTCGGCGCCCGTCTCGTGCTCACCGAAGGCCCGAAGGGCATGAAAGGTGCGATCGCGAAGGCGGAAGAGCTCGCCGCGCAGATCCCGAATGCCGTCGTGTTGCAACAATTTGCCAACCCGGCGAACCCCGCGATTCACCGCAAGACGACCGCCGAGGAAATCTGGAACGATACCGATGGCACCGTCGATGCCGTGGTTTCGGGCATCGGCACCGGTGGCACGATCACCGGCGTGGGGGAGACCCTCAAGGCGAAGAATCCGGCGATCAAGATCATCGCGGTCGAGCCCGCCGCCTCGCCCATTCTTTCGGGCGGCAACCCTGGTCCGCACAAGTTGCAGGGCATCGGCGCCGGTTTCGTGCCCGAGGTGCTCAACACCAAGATTTACGACGAAGTGATCACGGTGAAGGAAGAGGACTCCGGGCCGATTTCCAAAGAAGTGAGCAAGCTCGACGGCATTCCAATCGGGGTGTCTTCGGGCGCGGCGGTGTGGGCGGCGCTCCAACTTGCCAAGCGTCCGGAATACGCCGGCAAACGGATCGTCGCGATCATTCCGTCATGCAGCGAACGCTACCTGTCGACTTGGCTGTTTGCCGATGTCAACGTGGAGAGCGACTCGATCGACGACCTCATCGGTAAATCCGCTTAAGTATCGCGCCACGCCGTGAGCGGACGTCCGGGGCGTTCGTGCTCTCATCTTGGCAGGCCGGCTGCTCGACGCAGCCGGCCTGTTGTGTTTACCGTTCCTTGATGAAGTGGCGCCTCCTCTTATGTTTCCCGCTGGTGGTCGCGGGATTCGGCGCGGTGGATGTCAGGCAGATGCGGGCGGAGCCGGAAGCGGCGGAGCGTTGGCCGCAAAAGCTCCTGTTGGCCGAAGGCTGGTGGCGCGGCGTGGTGAAGCTGCCTTCAGGCCCGGCGGAATTTTTGATGGAAGTGCGTGGCACCACGGTGGGAGACGCCGAGGTCATCATGCACAGCGAGGCGGCGACGGTGCGGCTTAGTCTGCTCGCCCAGCTCGATCACGACCGTGAACTGATTCTCTACGGCAATCGCGTGGGAGAATCGATGGAGGGTCGCCTGCGCAACGGCGCTTGGTTTGGCCGGTATCACGTCAATGCCGGCGGCCGAGGCGCGGGCGAGGAACAGGTGTTTTCGTTTTGGGCGGAGCCGAAAGAGCCGTGGGAAGATGTGCCGCCGCTGCGCATTTGGAATCTGTCCGGCACGTGGATCCTTTCCCTGGGGCCGGGCGATACGCGGCAGGTGCACATGGCGCACTTCGACCACCGGCTGCGCGGTTATTGGAAAGAACCAGGCCACGGCGCGATTTACATGAGTGGCCTGCTCGATGGACCGCATTTCCGGCTCGAAGGGTGGCGCTCCACCGCGGTGCTGGAGGGGCATTACGAGGCGGGCGGCTTGATGCGCGGGAGCTACACCGACGCGCAGGGCGTTTCGCAGCCGTTCACGATGCGGCGCCGTTTGCTTTCGGTCTCGGGCGCCGAGGTGGCGACGCTCTCGCCTTAGGGTTGGGCGATGGCCACCAGCGGCCACACCCTCGGCACGACGATCATGGCGGTGATGAAACACAGCACGTTGAGGGGAATGCCGATCTTGAGGAAGTCGCTGAAGCGGTATCCGCCGACGCCATACACGTAGGTGTTGGTCTGGTAGCCGATCGGCGTGGCGAAGGCGGCCGAGGCGGCGAACATCACGACGATGATGAACCCGCGGGGATCGATCCCGAGCTCGGTCGCGAGTCCCAGCGCGATGGGCGCCATGAGCGCGGCGACGGCGTTGTTGGACAGGATCTCGGTGAGGACCGTCGTCACCAGGTAGAGGCAGGCGAGCATCACGGTCGCCTTGTGGGCGGGCGGCACGAAGGTCTCGATGCCGTGCACGACATTCGAGGCGATCCACGCGGCCGCGCCGCTGCGTTCCATGGCGAGTCCCATGCCGAGCATGCCGAAAATGAGGAAGATGAGGTTCCATTCCACCGAGCCGTAGGCCTCCTTGGACTTGAGCACGCCGGTGATGAGGACGACGGCGCAGGCGGTGATGGCGGCAACCTCAATGGGCAACCAGCCGAACGTGGCGGAGACGATCACGGCACCGATGCTGGCCAATACGATGGCGAGATGGCCGGGGCGGGCTTTGGCGGGGGTGCGGGCACGGTCGAAAATCACCAGGTCTTCCCCCGCGCGGAGGGCATCGATCGCCTGGTCGGTGCCCATGAGGAGCAGCACGTCGCCCGGTTCGACGGGGAGGGTGTCGATCTGTTCGCGGACGTTGCGACCCTTGCGGTGCAGGGCGAGCGCGACCATGCGGAAACGTTGGCGGAAGTTGATCGCCCGGGCGGTTTGCCCCACGAGAGACGAACCGGGCGGCACGACAGCTTCGACGAGGGAGCCTTCGTGGGCGGCAATCTGTTCGAGGCCGAGTTTGAGCTCGGCCACGAGGTCGATGCCGGCGACGCCGCGGGTGTGGGCGATGCCTTTGAGTCGGCAGGAAAGAATGAGGCGGTCGCCGGCGCGTAGCGTGGTCGAGACGGGGTTGAGTTGCAGGGCGACGCCATCGCGCACCAATTCCAATACCCGGACGCCGCGGGTGGGTTTGAAACCGGCTTCCTCCAAGGTCTGGCCGACGACCGGAGACTCGGGTTGGACGAACGCTTCGGTGATATACTCGCGACGTTCTTCGTCAGAGAGGATGGAGGTGAGCATCTCCCGCACGGGCAGGATGCGTTTGCCAGCCAAGGCAAGGTAGATGGCGCCGATGATCGTCGTGGGAACGCCGAGTGCGACCAACTCAAAGAGGCCAAACGTGGGTTGGCCGGCCGCTACCACGATGCCGTTGACGACGAGGTTGGTGCTGGTGCCGATCAACGTGCAGGTGCCGCCGAGCACCGCCGCATAGGACAGGGGGATCAGCAGTTTGGACGGCGCCAGCTTCATCTTGCGGGCGAGGGTGAGCACCACCGGCAGGAAAACGACGACGACCGGGGTGTTGTTGATGAACGCCGATATCGCCGCGACGAAGATCACCATGACGAAGATCACCCCAGGGTAGGGCAGGCGACCGGCGTGTTCCACCCAGCTCGACACGCGGTCGATCAGACCGCATTTTACCAAGGCCGCGCTCAGGATGAACATGGCCCCCACCGTGATCGGAGCGGGATTGGCAAATACGCCCAGCGCCTCCTTGGCCGGCACCAAGCCGCTGACCATCAAGATCGCAAAAAGACCCAGTGCCGTCACATCTGGCGGCACTTTCTCCCACACAAAACTCGCCAAGGCGGCGACGAGCAGGAGGAAAACGAAGGCGATTTCCCAAGTCATAGGTGACAGGAAAGATACCCGTCGCGCGGGCGGCGAACAGCCAATTATTTAGCGGGCGCCGCGGCAGTGACTTCCGTGGTGCGATACCACCGGTAGAACACCACGGTCATCGCGAGAAAGGTCACGGCCACGCTGCCCAGCTTCATAATGGCTCCGGCCAATAATTGATCTTGGGCGGGCGAAAAATCGGCGACGAGACGCGGCGCGTATTCGTAGGTGGGGTAAAGCACGTCGGGCGAAAACGTGAGGTAGGCGAAAAGCGGAGTCAGCCCGATGGCGACCGCCACCAGATAAATCATGCGCATGCCGTAGCTCAAGGGGCGCCAGACCGTGGAGGGGCTCATGACCGGCCACCAAAACATGACGGCGGTGACGAAAAACATGAGATGCTCCAACACGTGGACCAACCGGTCTTGCAACGCCCAATCATACAGTTCGGGCACGTGCCAGGCCGATTGCACGACGATGTAGAGCAACGCGCAAAACATCGGTCGTAGCATAAAGCCGACGATGCGACGACCGGGCGCCCGTTGGGC
>CAXBDS010000093.1:0-18671 GCA_963974355.1 uncultured Opitutaceae bacterium | reverse complement strand
CCGACGCCTCGCCGAAAAAGCTCACGTTCTTGTTCAGCTCGTAGGCGAAGCTGTTATACCAGTTCAGCCGATCCGTCTCCGGCAACCCCGTCTGGAACGCGTTGACGTTGAGAAAGTATTCCGGATTCAGGCCCTGTTGCGGCGCGACCGCGGTCAGCCCGGGCGTCGATCCCGCGCCATCCGTCGGACGAAAATACATCGTCGTGTTCGAGGTCCCGACACGAAAACTGGGGAAAAAGCCCGTCGTCGTTTCATCGTTAAACGCACTGCTGGACGTCGCAAAGGGCGCCGGAGCTCGGGCCGAATGGTTGGCTTCCGCCGAGAAATCCCGATCCCGCAAAAACAGCGACTCGCGATGGTAGTGATCGATGACCGACAACCAATGCCCCCGCCCGTCCGCGATATTCTGTCCGTGGATAAGCGTCGCCACCCACTCTTCGCCGCCGCCGGCCTCCGGCATCGTGGCCTGCACGGTCACCTCGTCGCCTTCGAAGTCGTGATCCATGCGGTAGTCGATCGCACCGGCCACCGCATCAAAGCCATAGGTCGACGTGGCCGCCCCCGTGACAATTTCAACGCTGCGCAGACCGTGCATCGGCAGCTGGTTGACGTTTACGACGAGGGTCGGGATGGAAAACTCGTCGATCGGCGCGATCGGATGGGACACCACGCGCCGGCCGTTGAGCAAAAACAAGGTATTGCCCGATCCCATTCCACGCAGGTTCACGGTGGCGTTGTCGCCCCGGGCCGAGGTGCCGGCGAGCGACGATTCATTGAGCGGCAACCCACTCACCTGCGGCACCGTCGAAAGCAAAAACGCCGGCGTGATCGCCCCGCGCCGCGCGATCTCCTCGCGATCCAACCGCCGCACCGGATACGCCCGTGAGCCCACCCGCCGCAGCATCGATCCCGTCACGGTCGTCTTTTCCAACAACTCCATGGCTTCATCCACGCCCTGCAGACGGCGTGCACTCACCACCACATTGGCCAGAGTCTGCACTTCGCCGTTGCGCAGCACGATCGGCATCGATTGCGCGGCCAATGTCAGGTGGCCGCCCGGACGCACCACCACATCCGTGATTTCGAGACGGGAAAACCCTTCGCCGGAAACCCGCAGCGTATAGAGCCCGGGCTTGAGCGCAGGAAACGTGAAGCCCCCGCGCGCGTCCGTTTTTTCCACCAAACCTTGCCCCAAAACCTCGACCCGCAACCCTTCCGCAGGCGCGTCAAATTCGCCGGAAACGAGCCGCCCGCTCACCATGCCGACCGCCCGGGCTTTCACATCGATCACCGGCGAAAGTTGAGCCCGCGCCAGCCCCGCCCCGATCGGGCAGAAGCAACCCACCGCCATCCATGTAAACAGCGAACGCACCAGCGTAGTATCGACAAGTCGCGTCATACTCATTTCTGCCCCTCAGGCCCTAGCAGATTGAACGCCGGGGCCGAGCAATTTGCCAAGTTTGCGACCAATAACCCTCCCCGCGTATTGCAATTGGTGTATCTTAAAGGCTCCCGTCAGAGAAATTATAGGTGCAATCGTGATCGAACGAGCTTTGCGATCCCTCTACTTCTGACGACCAAACTCATGCGATTTCTCCCCCTCCGGATGCCTTCCCGCCGAGGGCGGGGCATGCGGTCCCGTCCGTTGCCCGGCTCGAATCTCTCCATTTCTTCACCGCCAAACCGTCTTTCCGCGTGGTCGACGTGGGCCCTCGCCGGGCTCCTTGCGGCCGGCCTCGGCGGCGAGATCCACCGGCTCGACGCCGCGTCGCCTCCCGTCGGGCGGCCGGTTTTCCAATCCATCGGGTTGGGGGAAAACGTCATCGATGGCCCCGTCTGGGCCGTCGCCTCCACGTCCCGCGGCGACTTGATCATCGGCTCAAACCGACTCTGGATCCGTTCCGGCAGCCGCTGGTCCCAGATTGAAATCCGTGACGCCTACGCCTTTCGCGCGCTGGCCCCGGATCAAGAGGGCAAACGCATCTGGCTCGGCGGCGTCAACGCTCTCGGCTACCTCGAAACCAACGCGGCCGGCGCATGGACCTACCAGTCCCTCTTGGAAAAGTGGCAGGCCGAGGACGTGGCAAAATTGGGCGATGTCTGGGAAGTTTCCCCCACTCCCCAGGGCGCGATCTGGCTCACCAGTGACCGCGTGATCCGCTGGGACGGCTCACGCTTCGAGTCTTGGAAACGAAAGGGCCCGTCCCGCCTCGTGGGCGCCCCGGCAAGCGACGGATTATGGTTCTACGACGAACCGCAGGGCTTGCTCCAAATCGGACCAACCGGCGCGCCCAACCTGCTCGCCTCCGCCGCCAGCCTGCCCTCGGCTCCGCTCACGTGGCTGCTGCCACCCTCCGCCGCCGAAGACACCGGGATGCTCGGTTTGGCCGATGGCGTCTACCGCCGTCAAACCGATGGCTCGCTCATCCCGCTGGCCGCGCTCACCCGCACGCTGACCGACACCTTGCCGGGTCGAGCCACCCGCTTGGCCGACGGCCGCATCGCGATCGCCACCTTCGGTCACGGGGTGGTGCTGGCCGACGCCGAGGGCCGCACCCTCGAAATCATCGACCGCCAACACGGGCTTAAAAACAACACGGTCTACACCCTCACCAGCCACGACGACCAGCTCTGGATCGGCTACCAGGGCGGCCTCGTGCAGATCGACGGCGTCGGTCACACCCACTTGATAGACCGGCAATCCGGATTGCGGGACGGCCTGCCGCGCGGGGTGCGTTTCACGCCGGAGGGGCAATGGCTCGTCACCAGCGAAGACGTTCTTTTTCGCCGCCCGGCCGCCCACCGCTTCACCACCGCCTTGGGCAACGAAAGCCTGCTTTGGTCGGCCACACGGCAGAACTCCGTGCTGTGGGTCGGAGGCTTCGGCGGAGTCTGGCGGAGCCAAGGTGAGACCATGCAAAAGGTCTACCAGACGCCCACCGATGTCCTCCTCGTGAGCGCATCGCGCACGCTGTCCGACGGTATTCTCTTTTTCGAAGGTTACCGCCTGAAGAGCCTTGAACCGTCGCCTTACGGCGGTTGGGCGGCCCATGACCTCGGTATCATTGTCGAGGATACGCCGCTTTCTTTGCACGAATCGGCCGACGGCTCGGTATGGATCACGACCATGACCCACGGCATCCTGCGCTGCGCCTGGCGGAGCAACGGAAAGGAACGCGCCACCCTGCAGGTGCGCGCACGCTACGCCAACCCGCCCGCGCTGCCCGAGAATGCCGGTCGCGCCCGCCTGGTGGAATTGGGCGAGCACATCTTCGCCTTCACCGACGCCGGCATTCTGCGCTGGGAGGAAGACCAGCGACGTTTCGTGGTCGATCCCCTTTTCGCGGCCTACCAAGGCATCGCCGCCACGCCCGGAACATCCGATCTTGGCGCCTACTGGCTGGTCGAACCGCGGTCCCTCGCGGGGCGCGGTCCCGGCGCCCTGCTCCGCGTTGCCACCACCGACAGCGGCGTAACCCTTGAGCCGATCCACGGCCACGGCCTCAACGCCATCGGCGCCCCCACCGCCGTCGATCAGGGCGAGAACAGCCTTTGGGTCAGCGGCACCGAGGGCGTGCTCAAACTCGACGCCAGCGAACTGTTTTCCGCGCCTCTCCCCCCCGCCCTCCAACTCATCCCCCGCGCCGCCGGCCTGGCGACCACAACGCCACCCGACCGCACGTCTCAACTGCCGGCCGACACTCGCCACCTCAGCTTTGTCTTTGCCCCCCTTGCGTCCGATCACGAGACGGTCTACGTGCAAACCCGCCTCCTCGGCGCCGATCAAACCTGGTCGGAACCGTCGACCGAAACCGAGCGCGACTACGCGGCCCTCGCCCCCGGAACCTATCGGTTCGAAGCGCGCTCGATCGATCCCTTTGGCCGCCCCGGACCGGTCGCTCATTTCGATTTCAGCCTCGCCGCGCCGTGGTATCGCACGCTCCCCGCCATCATCGGCTACGCCATCGCCGGCCTCCTGCTGGTGCTGCTCGGCGCCCGCCTGCGCCTGCGTCGCTTGCAGCAGCAAAATGAGCAGCTCAACCATCTCGTCGCCATCCGCACCCGCGAACTCGCGCTGAGCAACACCGCCAAAAGCGACTTCCTCGAAAACATCTCACATGAGATCCGTAATCCCTTGAACGGGCTGTCCGGTCTCCTCGCGCTGCTCAAAGAAGACAACCTCGGACCCCGCGAGCGCGAGCTCACCCGCTCCCTGCGCATCGTGGCCAATAACCTCCTCCGCGTCTTTGGCGACGTGCTGAGTTTTTCCCGCTTGGAATACGGCTACGTCACCTTCGATCCGCAGCCGTTTCTGCTGCGCCCGCTGCTCGATGAAATCGTGGATTTTTTCTCGATCCAAACCCGCCAACCAGTGGTCAAAATCGAGCTCAACTGGCCGGCGGATCTGACCGACGGCTTTGTCGGTGACCACGCCAAACTGCGCACCATCATTGAAAACTTCACCGCCAACGCGCTCAAATACGCCCCCGGCTCGCCCATCGAGATTCGCGTCTCCACCGCTCCCGATTCCGACGCCGTCACCATCGCGGTAGCCGACCAAGGCGCCGGCATCCCCCCGGAGGAACGCGCGTTGATCTTCGAGAAATTCGTTCGCGGGGCGGAAACCAAACGCAACCGCGTAGCCGGCACCGGACTCGGACTCGCCACCTGCCGGGCCCTCGCCCGCCTCATGCAGGGCGAGGTCAGCCTGAGCGACACCGCCGTGCGCGGGTCGACGTTCTGCCTGAATCTCCCCCTGCCTCGCACCGAGCTGGCCCTCGCGCCCCCCGCACCGTTTGCGTTGGATGCCTCCGCCGTCGACAGCATGTCGGCCCTCATCGTCGAAGACGAAACCTACAACCAAATCGTGCTCGAAGGCGTGGCCAAGCAACTCGGCTACGAGGTCGATGTCGCCCCGTCGGCCCAACAAGCGCTCAACCTCCTCGCCGCCAAACCCTACCAAGTTATCTTTCTGGACTGGGAGCTGCCCGACGCCAAGGGCATCGAAGTTGCACGCACCGTGCGCCGCACGGAAGGCGCCACCCACGCGATCATCATCGCCGCGACCGCTCACGACAGCGACGAGATCCGGGCGCAATGTCGGGAGGCCGGCATGGACGAGTTTTTGCTCAAACCCTACGACACCGAAACCGTGGCCCGCTTGATCGCGCACGTCCGCGCCCGCCGCCGCGGCAAGTCGGAGGACAAACCGAGTCCCCCGACCAGCAGCCCCTTGGAGCCCTTCAATTCCAAAGCGTTCAGCATCTACAGCCACGCCAAACGCCAGGACGAACCCGCCGCCATCCTCCAGTTCATCGAGTCCCTCGACCGTGAAATCGCCCTCCTCCAAGCGGCGCTCGCCGGCAGTGATTTCGAGGCCGCCAAAAGCCACGCCCACCACCTGCGCGCCCTTTCCGGGCTGATCGGCGCCCGCGCCCTAAACGGCGCCTCCCGCCGGTTTGAGGAAGTCGGCATTTCTCCGGCCGCAGCCGAAGCCCGCGACGCCGCGTGGAAAGAGGTTCAAAACGCTGCCCGGGTGTTGAAATCGCAACTCGAGGAAACCCGGCATGGGTTTGGCGGAGAGCTAAGCTCCGTTGCGGGTGGTCATAACGAACCTCGGGAAACCGAGACCTAAAACCGACCGACGGGCGAACCTCGGCCTCACCGTCCCTCAGGACGCAACCGCTTGGAACGGAGCCGGCGTATCCGAGTGGAAGAACCCCTTGCCTAATGCGTAGCGCATGAGCTGCGGCGTGCTGTGCACGCCGATTTTCATCATGATCTTGTTGCGGTGCAGCTTCACCGTGCTGATCGCCAAGCCAATACGCTCGGCAATCTCACCGTTGGTCAGGCCCTGCCCAAGCAAGGAGAGCAACTCCATCTCACGATCCGAAAGAACTTTGCTGAAGCTGATCGGGTCATAACGCATTTCCTCGCGGATGCGTCGCGCCGTCGCCGAAAGGTATTGGCGCCCCGCCAAGACGCACTCAATCGCCTCCTTGAGGACCTCCAGCGGCTGCTCGTTCTTATCCACAAAACCGTGGAGCTGAGCCCGCATCGCGCGGTGAATCGTAAATTCGTCGGTGTGCGCCGTAAGCGCGATGACCTTGGTGGAAGGCGAGATCGCCATGATGGTCGTCGCGAACTCGATGCCATCGCCATCCGGCAAACATAAGTCCAAGAAAACCACATCCGGACTCAGGTCGGCGACCTTCAACACCGCATCGGCGCCGGCCGTCGCGCCACAAACCTGCGCTTCCGGCCACGCGAATTTGCATGCCAACACGAGCATGTCGCGAATCAACTGATGGTCTTCGACCAACAGAATTTTCATTTCACTGCCAGATTGAGAGGAGGCCACGATTCAAACGGTAAGCAATTCCGTTGCCAGCTACGACAAGTCTTTTCGATGTCACAAAAGGGGGTTAATTGACATGAAAGTTATAAATACTTCCTCATCTCAATTACAAACAGTATTTTGTGGAGCTAAAATGAGGTGAATTTTGATGAAAGATTCAAAATCTCCTCCGCATTTTTTGTCCTCAAAGCCGTGCCAAACGCTGTTTTGACAGTCCGAAAATCGCGCTTAGGTGAAACCCCTGAACACAAAAACGTCTCGCGATTTTTTCCTCGTCGTCACGTGCCGCAGCGCTCAGCACCACGCCCGGCAAAGACGGCCCGCGCCGCCCTCAAATCGCTGCCCCGCAGCGTCCACCCGTATGTCTCATGCGCACGAGCAACCTCACCGAGCGCGGTAACTTAACGTCCTCATGAGCCATCAATCGATGGCGCGAACTGTCCCGAGGTGGCTTTAAAACGCCACCGTCTGATCGATCTCGATCCCGTGCGCGTCGAGGCCCACAATTTTGCGCGGGCTGTTCGTCAACAACCGCACCCGCTGCAAGCCGAGATGCCGCAAAATCTGCGCCCCGACCCCGTAATCGCGGAGATCCATCGCGGAGGTATCGCTCGTGGCCCCGCCCGCCAGATGCCGGACCAAAGACGCCGACGCATCCGCCGGTTGCATGCAAAGCAACACCCCGGAGCCATTCCGGACGATCGCCTGCAATGCTTGGTCCACGCCTCCATGACCTGCCGACCGAGCGTCCTTAAACACGTCGGCGAGCAAATTTTGGCTGTGCACGCGCACCAGCGTGGCCTCCTCGCCCACCGGGCCGTGCACCAACGCGAGGTGATGCCGATCATCCAGGCGATTCTTAAACACATGCGCCGTAAACAGGCCGTGCGCCGATTCGAACGGTCCTTGGCTTACCTCGTCCACGAGTCGATCAAAACGCAGTCGATGCTCGATCAATTGCGCGATTGAGATCATGCGCAGTCCAAACGTCTCCTTGAATTTCAACAGGTCCGGCACGCGTTGCACCGTGCCATCATCGTTGACGAGTTCGCACAGGACGCCGCTCGCGGGCAATCCCGCCAAAACCGCGAGATCGATCGCCGCCTCCGTGTGCCCCGCCCGCTCCAACACGCCACCGGGCCGAGCCCGCAACGGAAACAAATGCCCCGGTTGCACAAAATGGTCCGGGGTCGAAGCGGCATCCGCGAGGAGGCGTATCGTGCGCGCCCGATCACTCGCGCTGATGCCGGTCGTGATCCCTTCGCGGGCGTCCACGGTGACGGTGAAATCGGTGCGATGCACTTCCCGATTGCGCGCAACCATCGGGCCCAGGCCAAGCCGTTGCAACTGCGCCTCCAACATCGGCACGCACACGATACCGCTCCCGTGACGGATCATCATGTTGACGGTCTCGGGCGTCGCCTTGGTCGCCGCCATGATCAAATCACCTTCGTTTTCCCGATCCGCGTCGTCGGTCACGATCACCAGTTTGCCTGCGGCAATGTCGGCGATGGCGTCTTTTACGGAATCGAAGATGTCGGACTGCGGAAGATCCATGGCCTGCAGATGAGGTCCAAAATCACTGCCAGTCAAAGCCCGACGCACAATATTCCTGCGCTAACTACCAATCGACTCGGCGCAAAAAGTCGCGACGCCAACCGCCTGCCACTCCGCTTGATCGAACTAAAATTCCGGCGTCCGACTTCGGTCCGCTCCGCCGCCAAACGACGACGATCAACCGCGGTCGTTGGTGCCCGGGAAAGGACTCGAACCTTCACGCCTTACGGCAACGGCTTCTAAGACCGTCGTGTCTACCATTCCACCACCCGGGCAGGTGCAACTATCGCAGCGATAACTTTCACCGGTCCTCGCGCCCGCGGGCAAGCGCCGAATATGACCGTCAGGGCGAGGCGACCGGTTCGCCCGCCGACTCACCCGCCCGCTCCCGATTCAACCAGACCTTACACGTGCTCTTCATGCGGGTGAGGATGTAATAAACGGTCTGGCTGCGCAGACGCACCAGCTGCCCGCCCACGATTTTCGGCACGAAATCCTGCGGCACCGCCATGACCGCCTCGGGCGTCGCGCCTTCCAATCCTTGGCAAAGGATCGCCGTCATCGCCTTCGTCAAGGTCTGCACCTGTGGACCGAGGTTCACCCGGAAATGTGCCGCGCGCGTTGTCGGATCGACCTTGAGGAACACACCGACGGTGTCCGTGCATTCCTCGTCTTTGCGCACGTCTTCGAGATCAAACGTCTCGCCGTCCGCCGGACCGCAGGTGGCCGCGGCGTCGGCATAAACGATCAGGTTTTCCCGCTTCTCGTCGTCGGGCAGATGCTCGAAAAAATCCACGATTTCGGTCAGTGCCGCGGGATAATCACTCATGGTTTGGCTTCGAAAGTTGCTGGTAGTTTCTCGTTCCGCCGAGCCGGCTCAGCCTGCCGATTCGCCCTTGGCGATGGGCGCCCGCACCATGTTGCCCCACTCCGTCCAAGAGCCGTCGTAGTTGCGCACCTTGGTGTAACCAAGCAGGTAGCTCAGCACAAACCACGTGTGGCTGGAACGCTCGCCGATCCGGCAGTAGGCCACGATGTCGTCATCAGCCTTCAAGCCGAGACTGTCGGTGTAAATCGCCTTCAACGCCTCGAACGTTTTGAAGGTGCCGTCGTCATTGGCGGCCGTTTTCCACGGCACCGAACGCGCGCCCGGCACGTGACCTCCGCGCAAGACGCCTTCCTGCGGATACTCCGGCATGTGGGTGATCTCGCCCCGGTATTCGCCCGGCGACCGCACATCAATCAGCGGACGCTTGGCTTGGCTGTGGGCCAACGTATCGGCGAAGAATGCCCGAATCTCGTCGTCGCGGCGCTTGGCCGGAATCGGATAATCGGTCGGCGCATATCTCGGTTTTTCGCGAGTGAAGGCTCGGCCTTCGGCCTGCCACTTGTCGCGCCCGCCATCGAGCACCTTCACCTTATCGTGGCCAAACAAACGAAACGCCCACAACGCGTAACACGACCACCAGTTCGACTTGTCGCCGTAAAACACCACGGTCGTATCCGAGCCGATCCCATTGCGACGGCAGACGGCCGCAAACTCGGCTGGGGAAACGTAATCCCGCGTCAGATCGTCCTGCAGATCACCGCGCCAATCGATGTGCACGGCGCCGGGAATGTGGCCGGTGTCATAGAGCAAAACATCCTCGTTGCTCTCGACGATGCGGATAGACGGGTCATCCAGATGGGCGGCCAGCCACTCGCCATCGACGAGGGCTTCCGGATGCGCGTAGGCGGAAAACTTGGGATTCATGGGACCACCACCGTTCGCATGTCCCGGAGATTTCTCAAGTCCTCGCCCCGATTAGGAGCCGCTTGGGCAACTAAGCTCCCGTCGCCACGCCCAATCGATCACCCATCTTCGCGTAAACCTCCACGAAGTTCGCACTGTGCTCGACCAGATCGGGTTCGAATGTGATGCGCCCTTTTTGAAACAGCGTGATCACGCAGGAACCCCCGAACTTAAACAGGCCCTTTTCCTCCCCCTTGGCCACCGGTTGATCAGGCAGGAACAAGTTGCGAATCGTGCCGACGCAGGTCGCGCCCACCTCCAGCACCGCCACCCGACCGAATTGCGGACTGTCGATCAGTGTCACCATGCGCTTGTTTTCGACGAGGTAACGGACGTTTTGCCGCAGCGCCACCGGGTTCACCGAATAGAGATAACCGTTGATCAACTCCGCCTCGCCCGGCGTGCCGGCGACCGGAAAATGAAAACGATGGTAATCCACCGGGCACAGCCGCGAGATCAGCATGCTGCCCCCTGCAAACTCCGCCGCCAACGCCTCGTCGTCCAGTAATTCCGCCAGCGTAAACGTCATCCCCTTCGCGTAAAATCCCTGCGTCGCATCGACCACCGGGAATGCCAGGTGTCGGCCATCCGCCGGCATCACCGCCACGTCGTCGCCGGGCGCGATCGGCCGCGCCTCCTTCTTCAACGCCCGAGCAAAAAACTCGTTAAAGGTCTTAAACTCCCACGGCGTTTTGGCGAACTCCCCGGCCTCCAGCTCATAGTCCACCACGAACGGCAGAACTTTCGCCGAGCTGATTCGCCGATTCATGCGCCAACCATAGAACTTGGAAAACATCGCCCGTCGCACCAGCGCCGCCAAGGCGAGCTTCCCGGGCACGGTCTCGTAAATAAACTTCAACCACGCTTCTCCATAGACCTGTTCGGTCTCCACGGAGCCCTTGTAACGATCAAAATAGCGGATTGGTGCAGCGCCCATACGCAGACAACCAACCCCACCTCAGCCTCCGCCACAACTCCCGATTCGAGTCCTGTCCCCCTCACGCGAAATCCCTTGCCCCCCGGCGCGGAAGCCGTGGACTCACCCCTTTTCCATGGCAGAAACCTCGGCCTCGTCGCCCAACCCCGACCACGTCCTCCTCCTCGCCTCTGAGCTCAGCCTCAAGGTCCACCAAATCGCCGCCACCGCGGCCCTCCTCGCCGAAGGCGCCACCGTGCCCTTCATTGCCCGCTACCGCAAAGAAGCGACCGGCGAGCTCGACGAGGTCGCCGTCACCGCCATCCGTGACCGCCTGGAGGCCCTGCGCGCCCTCGATGATCGCCGCATGTCGATCATCGCCTCGTTGACCGAGCGTAAACTCCTCACCGACGACCTGGCCAAAGCCGTTGCCGCTGCGGAAACCCTCACCGCGCTCGAGGATCTTTACCTGCCCTATCGGCCCAAAAAGCGCACCCGCGCCACCATCGCCCGCGAACTTGGTCTCGAGCCGCTCGCCGAGCTGCTTTGGGAACAGGACTCCGCGTCAGATCCGCTCGCCGCCGCCGCCGCCTACATCGGCAACCGCGTCGAGGTCGACGCCAAGGTCAACGCCATCGCCACCGCCGAAGACGCCCTCGCCGGCGCCCGCGACATCCTCGCCGAACGCATCAACGACGACGCCCCCGCCCGCGAAAAAGTCCGTGCCCTCTACCGCTCCAGTTCCGTCATTTCAAGCAAGGTGCTCATGGGGAAAGAGACCGAGGGCGCAAAGTTCAAAGACTACTTCGACTGGTCCGAACCCCTCGCCACCGCCCCCAGCCACCGCATTCTCGCGATGCGCCGCGGCGAGAAGGAATTCTTCCTCATCATGCGCATCCAACTGCCCGATGAGTCTCTCGCCCTCGCCGAGTTGGAGCGCCTCTTCGTCAAGGATTCCAACGCCGCCTCCGCCCAGGTGAAGCTCGCCGTCGCCGACGCCTTTAAACGCCTCCTCTCCTCCGCCCTCGAAACCGAGATGCGGCTCGATGCCAAGAAACGCGCCGATGCCGATGCCATCAAGGTCTTCGCCTCCAACCTGCGCGAACTCCTCCTCGCCTCTCCGCTGGGCCAAAAAGCCGTCATCGCCATCGATCCCGGCTTCCGCACCGGCTGCAAAACGGTCATCCTCGACCGCCAAGGCAAACTGCTCCATAACGACGTCATCTACCCCGACCGCCACCCCACAGAGGCCCAGGAAAAACTCCGAGGCTTCATCGAATTCTTCAAAATCGAAGCCATCGCCATCGGTAACGGCACCGCCGGTCGCGAGACCGAAACGTTCGTTCGCACGCTCAAGCTGCCCGCCACGATTCCGATCGTCATGGTCAACGAATCCGGCGCCTCGATCTATTCCGCCAGCGACGTCGCCCGCGAAGAGTTTCCCGACCACGATCTCACCGTGCGCGGTGCCGTATCCATCGGACGACGACTGATGGACCCGCTCGCCGAACTCGTGAAGCTCGACGCCAAATCCATCGGCGTCGGGCAATACCAACACGACGTCGACCAGAGTGCGCTCAAGCGCTCGCTCGACGACACCGTGGTCAGCTCGGTCAACGGCGTCGGCGTCGAGCTCAACACCGCCTCAAAGCAACTCCTCAGCTACGTTTCCGGTCTCAACGCCGCCACCGCCGCCGCCATCGTCGCGCGTCGCAACGAGCGCGGCGCCTTCCGCTCCCGCGCCGATCTGCTCGAAGTGCCGCGTCTCGGCCCGAAGGCCTTTGAGCAGGCCGCCGGCTTTCTCCGCATCCGCGACGGCGCCCACCCGCTCGACGCCTCCGCCGTGCACCCGGAACGCTACGCCTTGGTCGAAAAGATGGCCGCCGATCTCAGCGTCACCGTCGCCGAGCTCATGGCCGACGCCAAAGCCCGCTCGCGCCTGAAACTCGAAAACTACGTGAGCGACGACGTCGGTCTGCCCACGCTCAAGGACATCGTCGCCGAGCTCGCCAAACCCGGCCGCGATCCGCGCGACAAATTCGAGGCCTTCGCCTTCGACGCCAAGGTCAACAAACCCGAGGATCTGGAGACCGGCATGAAGTTGCCCGGCATCGTGACCAACGTCACCGCCTTCGGCGCCTTCGTCGACGTGGGCGTGCATCAGGACGGCCTCGTTCACGTGAGCCAGCTCGCCGATGCGTTCGTGAAGGACCCGGCCGAGGTCGTGAAACCCGGCCAAAAGGTCCAGGTCACGGTCACCGAGGTCGACCTCGTCCGCGGCCGCATCGCGCTCTCCATGCGCAGCGCGCCGGATCTCACGCCCAAAGGCAACACCCCTCGCGGCGAACGCAGCGCCCCTGGCGCCCGGCGCCCCGGTGGCCCGGGAGGCAACCGCTCGGGCGGCGCCCCCGCGCCGCGTCGCGACAGCCCGCCCGCGTCGTTGAACAACGATTGGTTCAGCGCGGCATTGAACAAAAAACGGTGAGCCGGCTCGGTGCCATCACACTAGGATAAACTCACTTCCATGACACAAAACCCAAACCCCACCCCTCCCTCCGATAAACTCATCCTCAGCGGTATCCACATGGACCTGACGGACGGTCTGAAGCAGATCGTGCAGGACAAGGTCGCCAAACTGCTCCGTCACGAACCGCGCATCGACCGCGTGCGCGTCGAGTTGGAGCACCACGAGACCAAGTCCCACCACGGCCAGTTCACCGCCAAGGGCCACGTCGAGATCGCCGGTCCCGATCTCAATGCCTCGGCGACGGAAGACGACGCCTACGCCGCGATCGACAAGCTCGTGAGCGAGCTCGACCGCGCCTTGCGCAAACGCGCCGCCGACCGCTTGTCGAAGCGCCACGATCTGCACCCGGTGGATCTGGGCGCCGACCTGCCGAAGGTCGACTGATCCCGTGATCGTCGCGCGGTGGAAAACATCGCGCAGATTATCCACAACAAAATCCGCGGCGGTGGGTCATAGCTGAGTATGACCCACCGCCTCACGCCTCAATCGCTCGACGAAAAGCTCGTCGTCCGCGGTATCCAGCTGAACCTCACGGGGGCGCTCAAGTTCTTGATTCGTCGCAAGGTGGCAAAGTTGATTCGACGTGAGCCTCGCATCGTTCGGGTGCGCATCGATGTGGCGCATGATCGCACTCAGGGCGCCGAGAATCAGTTCGTGACTCGCGGCCACATCGAAATCGGCGGCGCTGACCTCAGCGCCCAGACCTCCGCCGACCACCTCTACAAGTCCATCGACGACGTCGTGGCCAAACTCGACCGGGCTCTGCGCAAGCGCGCCACCGAGCCCAACGGTCCACGCGACCAACCGCGCGATGCGGAGATCGGTTTCGAGTTGTCCCAAACCACCTGAGCACGCCAGGTCCCGCCTCCGCGTCGATAAAGTGCGGCGGCCGACATTTTCAGGTTTCAGGTTTTTCGTTTCGCGTTTCTCCTGCCGGGATGATCACGACCCTCGGTTTCGACGCGGATGACACCCTGTGGCACAACGAACGCATTTTCGCGGCCGCCCATCGGAAACTGAGCACGCTGCTCTCGCGGTATCACGACCCTGCGCTCCTCGAAGATACCCTCAACCAAACGGAACGGCGCAACTTGGCGCGCTACGGCTATGGCATTAAGAGCTACACGCTCTCCGCCATCGAAACCGCCATTGATCTGAGCCAAGGCTCGCTGCCCGCCGAGGAAGTGAGAGCGATCATCGCGCTCGCTCATGACATGCTCGATCACCCGGTGGAGATATTGCCCGCCGTGCCGGAGACGGTCGCCACCCTCGCGACCGACTTCCCCATGATCGTCATCACCAAAGGCGACCTGCGCGATCAAAGTCGCAAATTCACCTTGTCCCGCCTCGCCGAACACTTCGCCGACCTTGAGGTCGTGACCGAAAAGGACCCGGCCACCTACGAGCGCGTGCTGCGCCGCCACCGCATCGCACCGGAGAATTTTCTGATGATCGGCAACTCGATCAAAAGCGACATCCTGCCCGTCCTCGCAATCGGCGGCCACGCCGCCCACATCCCTTACGAGCTGACGTGGGAGCTCGACCGCACCGACGAGATCCCGAACGGTCCCCGCTTCCACGAGTTGAAAACGATGGCCGAACTGCCCGCATTGCTCTCCCGGCTGCGAGACTCGGCATAGCTCACTGGCGGCGAGCCGCTTCCGAGGGAATGTGGCACTGAGATTTCGGCGTGAACCCTGAAAATACCCTCGGCAATCCGGCTCGCGTTGCCCTGTTTGTTACCCCGTGCCGCCGTTGAAAATTCTCTTCGTCACTCCGGAAGTCGATCCGTTCGTCAAAGTGGGTGGCCTCGCCGATATGGTCGGCGCCCTGCCCAAGGAACTCGCCGCGCTCGGCCACGATGTGCGGGTTGTTTGTCCGGCCTACGGCAGCATCAAAGTCGAGGGTGAGTGGTCCGCCCTCCCGGAACCGCTCGGCGTCGATGTCGGCGCCTCCGCCCACTGGGCTCGCACTTGGGAAACCCGCCTGCCGGGCAGCGCGGTGCCGGTCTATTTTCTCGAACATGAAGGGTTCTTCGGTCGACCCGAGGTCTACGCCGGCCCGTGGGGCAACCATGCCGATAACGACCTGCGTTTTGTTTTCCTGTGCCGCGGGGCGCTCACCCTGTGCCTGCAGCTCGACTGGACGCCCGATGTCGTCCATGCGCACGATTGGACGACCGGCTTCGTGCCGCTGATGTTAAACACCGTGATGCAAGGCACGCCACTGGCCCGCACAGCCAGCGTATTCACGATTCACAATCTCGAACACCAGGGCTACTGCGACCAACGCGCGCTGGACTTCGCACACGTGCCTCGCAGTGAACTGCGCCCCGACAGCGTCGAGTCCGTCGGCGCCGTCAACATGCTCAAGGCCGGTCTCTACCACGCGACGAAGCTCACCACCGTCAGTCCCACCTACGTCGAGGAAATCAAGACCCTCGACGGCGGTTGCGGGCTGGATGACGTGCTCCGTTTCCGTGCGGCCGACCTGCTCGGCATCGTCAATGGGATCGACGACCGCAACTGGGATCCGACGCGCGATCCTGCCTTGGCCTCCCGTTACAGCGTCACCGATTTGGCCGGAAAAGCGCGCTGCAAAGCCCATCTCCAACAACGCCTCGGCCTGGCCCCCGATCCACACGTCGCACTCTTCGGCGTCGTCTCGCGCTTCGCATCGCAGAAAGGCCTCGACCTGTTGGCGGAAGCCCTGCCGCACGTCCTGGAGCGCATGCATGTGCAGTTCGCGATCCTCGGTTCCGGGGACCCGGGTCTGGAACACATCTTCCGCTGGCTGCACCAAACCTTTGGCGCACGAGTGGGCGTTCATGTCGGCTTCGACGGTAAACTCGCCCGGCAGATTCAGGCCGGCAGCGATTTTTTCGTGATGCCCAGCCGCGCGGAGCCCTGCGGCCTCACCCAACTCTACGCCATGCGTTACGGCACCCCGCCCATTGTGCGCAACACCGGCGGACTGGTCGATACCGTCGAGCAATACACCGAAGGCACCCCGCAGGGCACCGGCTTCAAGTTCGAAGACGCCAGTTCCCTCGCACTCTACAATACGATCGGCTGGGCCACGGCGACTTACTACGATCGACCGGACGAGCTTCGCCAACTGCAGCGCAACGGCATGAGTCGCGACTTCAGCTGGCGCGGCAATGCGGAACGCTACGTCGACGTCTATCGCTGGGCCGTCGCCGCCCGCCGCGGTGAAACGGTCACTCGTTAAACGGCCAGTATTCAGTTTTCGCCTACTTTTCCCGACGGCAGCCGAACCAGAGCCAGGCCGCGACCGCGATCAGCAAGAACGGCCACCATGCCGCGAGGGTCTGCCAAAGCGACCGCATCTCGCCCTGCCAAAGCTGGCCGAAGCCCAGCACCACCATCACGCCCCCCGGAATCAACGGCCACCACACGTTGCGCCGGAAGAATGCCCGGGACAGCAACCAGATCAGGGCCCAGCCGCCCGCAAAGCAGAAAAAGAACAGCGCCTGATCCCACGCCGCTCCCCACGAAATCGCACGCTGCATCACCAATCCTCCGCCGATCCCGATCAGCACGCCTCCCGGCACCAACAAACCCCACTCCCTCGCCAGGAGCGACCACCCCAGAAAACCCAGGCCCAGCAACAGCGGAAACATCAACCCCACCTGCAGGCTCGTGTAGCGCTCCGCCAAGGTCACGAGCGCGACCGCAAAAATCACCCCGGCTGCGACGCGGCGTTTCATTACTCGGGAACCGGCTGATCTCGTGGTGGGCATGGTTAAAGTATAGCAGGGTCATCCCCCGACGCACCCGTGCCAATCGTCATGTTGGAGGTCACGGTGCCAACCAAACCATCCCGAGTTGCAACCACAATGGAATCACGGCCAAGCCGAGCACCGTGGTCGCCAAAACCACTCGCACAGCCATCAGCGGTTGTCCCCCGTAATGACCGGCGATCACGATCGGTAAAATCCCGGCCGGCATCGCGGCCTGGACGAGCAACACCCGCTGCAAATCCGGCGAAATCGGCAGCACCTTCGCCAGCGCCAGAAACGCCACCGGCAGGCAACCCAAGCGCAACGCGCACGCTCCGGCGGCAATCTTGGAGTGCCAGAGTTGCTTCGGTTTCCCGAGGTAACCCTGCAGCGTCGCCCCGATGAGCAACAACCCCAGCGGGATCGCACAATCCGCGCAGCGCGCGATCACCCCTGTCACCCACGTGGGCACCCCATGCGCCTCGCCCGTCGCGTTCAGCGTCAAAGCCACCGCCATCGAGATGACCGGCGGGCTCACCAGCTTCCGCCATCCTTCGCGCAACGACAGCCCTGAAAGCACCAGAATCCCCACCGTCCAAATCGCCGCCTCACAGCCCACGTTGTAAACTAGCAACACACCGACACTCTCTTTGCCGAAAAGGCCCTCCATCAATGGCAGCGGGATGTAGCCGTAATTGTAGATCCCAACCGCGAACGCAAACGTGCGCAGGCCATGGCCGATGGAGAGCCCCGCCGCTCGCCCGGCCCAAAACGCGACCATGATTCCCCCCGCCATCGTCACAAACCCCAACATCGGCGCCATCGCCACATTGGCCGGATCACGCAGCGCCTCATTCCCCAGCACGTTGCGAAAAATGAGACAGGGATAGAGGAAATTTACCACGACCTTCAGCAAACTCGCGTCAGCTTCCGGGGTCAGCCAGCCCACCCGACGCAGCCCGGCGCCGATCGCGATCAGCGCAAACACCGGCAGGATTAAACCAAGCAATTCAAAGTAAGCAGGCACGTTCGCCCAGCACAGCGTCCGTCGGGCAGCGGCGGAAGCCGGAAATTCCCCCCACCGTCCGACGAAGGTCAGGCATCCGCGGCGGCGGCCAAGCCCGCCAACCGTCCCGTCGTCCACGCGGCCTGAAAATTGAATCCGCCGGTCACGCCGTCGATATCCAGCACTTCCCCGGCAAAATGCAGGCCCGGCACCAACCGGCTCTCCATCCGCCGAAAGTCGATTTCGCGCAGCCTTACCCCACCGCAGGTCACAAACTCTTCCTTGTTGGTGCTCTTGCCCGTCACCACGAAGCGCCCTTGCGTGATCTGCTCAGACAATGCATGTAAGTGAGTCTTGGATACTCCCGCCCACGTTACCTCGCCCGGCACGGCGGCGGCCACCATCAGGCGCTCCCAGAGTCGCCCGGGCAATCCCTCCGGGCTCACCGACAACACCTGGCGCCGCGGCGACGTCGTGCGGTTGGCCGCCAAGCGCGCCTGCACCTCGTCGCGCGACACGCCGCCCAACCAGTTTACCCGCAATTCAAACTGATAGCTTCGCTCCGCCAGTTCCCGCGCGCCCCACGCCGACAACTTCAGAATCGCCGGGCCACTCATGCCCCAGTGCGTGATCAGCAATGGGCCGCATTCCTTGAGCTTGGTGCCAACCACCGCCGCCTCCGCCTCGGGCACGCTCAAGCCCTCCAATCCCCTCGTCCGCGGGTCATCAATATGAAACGTGAACAACGATGGCACCGGCGGTTCGATCGCGTG
>CAXBDS010000092.1:0-18686 GCA_963974355.1 uncultured Opitutaceae bacterium | reverse complement strand
CCGCCGCCGATGAAATCGAGGGAATGGGCGACGCACTGATCGAGCGCGCGGCGGCCGAAACCGGCCTGCCGCAAGGGCGGTTGAAAAACGAACGGGCGCGCACCTGCGGCCAGCTTCGGCTGTTCGCGCAGGTGGTGACCGAAGGTTCCTGGGTCGACGCCCGGATCGATCCGGCGCTTCCGCTCCGGCAACCCCTGCCCCGCGCCGACCTGCGCCGCATGCTGGTCCCGCTGGGACCGGTGGTGGTGTTTGGTTCCAGCAATTTCCCCTTCGCCTTTTCCGTCGCCGGCGGCGACACCGCGTCCGCCTTGGCCGCCGGCTGTCCGGTCGTGGTGAAAGCGCATCGGGCCCACGCCGGCACCGCTGAACTCGTCGGCGGGGCGGTGGCCCGGGCGATTGCCGCCCGCGGCCTGCCCGCCGGTCTCTTCTCCCTCGTGCATGGCGACGGAGCCACCGTCGGCACCGCCATGGTCCGGCACCCTGCCACCACCGCGGTGGGGTTCACCGGTTCGCACGGAGCGGGGCGCTCACTCTTCGACGTGGCGGCCGCCCGGCCCCACCCCATCCCCGTTTTCGCCGAGATGAGCAGCCTCAACCCGGTTTTCCTGCTGCCCGGTGCACTGAGTGAGCGCGCTGCCGCGATCGCCGACGGTCTCTTCGCTTCCTTCACCCTCGGCGTAGGCCAGTTCTGCACCAAACCGGGCCTGATCTTTGCCGTCGCCGGGGCGGACGCGGAGGCGCTGGTAAACCGCCTGGCCGACCTCATCGGCCCGGCCGCGAACGGCACCATGCTCACCGCCGGCATTCGGGATGCCTTCATCCGGAACCGCGACATGATTACGGCCATTCCGGGGGTCCGATCCATTTTGGGCCCGACGGCCCCGATGCCCCCGCCTCCGACCGGGGCGCAACCGGGCATCGCGGTGACCTCGGCCCAGGTTTTCTGCGCGCAGCCGGCACTCGCGACCGAGGCCTTCGGTCCGTTCACCTTGATCGTCCTTGCTGCAACGGTCGCCGAATTCGATTCCTGCATCGCCGCGCTCGAAGGCCAGCTGACGGCCACGGTGCATGCGACCGACGGGGAGCTCGCATCCGTCCGTCCCTTGCTGACCGCGCTTGAACAGAAGGCCGGCCGCGTGCTGGTCAATGGCTTCCCGACCGGGGTCGAGGTTGGCCACGCCATGAATCATGGCGGACCGTATCCAGCAACCAGCGACGTGCGCTTCACGTCGGTTGGCACCGCCGCGATGCTCCGGTTCGCCCGCCCGGTTTGTTACCAGGACGTGCCGGATGTGCTGCTTCCCGCGGCGCTGAAAGACGCCAATCCGCGCGGCCTCCTGCGTCTGGTCGAAGGCCGTCCGTCCCGGGAACCGCTCAACTGATGGACCCCCTGCTCGACTCCGAGGACCCGGCGATCTACGAACTCCGCACCAAAGCGCCGGGCCCGGCGGGCCGGCTGCCGCTTGAAGCCGACCGGTTGCGCCGGATGAGCAGCGGCGAGCTCTTCGGCTGGTCGCAAAACGCCGGCATGGGCTGGTCACCCGCCGCCATGCTCGGGCGCCAGTTCCTGATCCTCAGCACACAGGGCGGGATTCGCGCCCCGGACGGCTCACCAGTGGCGTTGGGCTATCACACCGGCCATTGGGAGGTGGGACTGCTGATGGAGGAAGCCGCGCGCGTCTTCGCTGCTGCCCGCGCCATCCCGTTCGCCGGATATGTGAGCGATCCGTGCGACGGGCGCACCAACGGCACCGTCGGCATGCTCGATTCCCTTCCCTTCCGCAACGATGCCGCCATCGTGCTGCGCCGGCTGATCCGCTCGCTCCCAACCCGTCGCGGGGTCCTGGGTATCGCCACCTGTGACAAGGGCCTTCCCGCCATGCTCATGGCCCTCGCCGGCACCCCGGACTTACCTTCGGTGCTCGTTCCCGGCGGCGTCACCCTTCTCGCCGAGGACGCCGAGGACACCGCTAAAGTCCAGACGCTCGCCACCCGCTTCGCCCGCAACGAAATCACCCTCGACTACGCGGCCGACATGGGGTGTCGCACCTGCGGATCGCCCGGTGGCGGCTGCCAGTTTCTCGGCACCGCGGCCACGAGCCAAGTGGTCGCGGAGGCTCTGGGCCTGACCCTGCCGCATGGCGCGTTGAATCCTTCCGGAACCGAGATTTGGCGCGACCTCGCGCGCCGGTCCGCGCGAGCTTTGCTCGCCCTCGACACCGCCAATACGACCACCCAGCAGATCCTGACGGAAGACGCTCTGCATAACGCGATGGTAGTACACGCCGCTTTCGGTGGTTCCACCAATCTGGTACTGCACCTCCCCGCCATCGCCCACGCGGCCGGCCTCCCCCGCCCCACTGCCGACGACTGGGCGCGGATCAACCAACAGGTACCTCGCCTGGTCGACGTGTTGCCCAACGGTCCCCGCCATTTCGCGACGGTTCAGGTTTTCCTGGCAGGCGGGGTCCCCGAAGTAATGCTTCATCTGCGGGCCGCCGGCCTGTTGCGACTCAATGCCACCACCGTCACTGGTCGCACCCTCGAAGAAAATCTGCTCTGGTGGGAAAACTCTGACCGCCGCCAGCGTCTTCGTGAGAAATTACACAAGCTCGATGGCATCGATCCCGATCACGTGATCATGTCGCCCGTGACGGCGCGAGCGAACGGGCTCTCCAGCACGATCACATTCCTGCGCGGGAATCTCGCGCCCGAAGGCGCCCTCGTTAAGAGCACCGCCCTTGCACCCGAAGTGGTCGATCCCGATGGCGTCTTCCGTCATGAGGGGCCGGCCCGCGTCTTCGCGAGTGAAGGCCACGCGATCGCCGCCGTGAAAGCCGGCAGCGTGAAGCCCGGCGATGTCATGGTGTTGATCGGCCTGGGTCCGGCCAACGGCATGCCCGAAACCTATCAAATCACCTCCGCCCTCAAGCATATGCACGGCGGCCAACGGATCGTCCTGGTCACCGACGGCCGTTTCTCCGGGGTCTCCACCGGGGCCTGCATCGGGCACGCCAGTCCGGAGGCCTGGGCGGGAGGCCCGATCGGCCGTGTGCGCGACGGCGACCGCATTCGAGTAACGGTCGACACGCGCCGGCTGGAAGGTGCCGTCGATGTCGTCTCCTGTCCCGCTGCGGAATTCGCGGCGCGCCCTCCGCACCCGGCGCTGCAGCCCGACCCTCGCGTCCCGGCCGACACCCGGCTGTGGGCTTCGCTGCAAAACGTCTGCGGCGGCCCTTGGGGCGGCTGCGTTTTCGATGCGGATCGAATCTCCCACCTGTTGACGCTCGGCCTCGAGGCCGAACGTCAGAACCGACCGGCACCTTGACGCGGCAGACCCGCATCAACTAACTTGTTACAATGAGCGTTCGCCAGATCGCCCTGCTTCTTAATATCTCCCCGGCCGCAGTCTCGCTTGCTCTCCGCGACAGCCCCAAAATTTCCGAGACCACCCGCCGCAAAGTACAACGGGTGGCGAAACGCCTCGGCTACCGTCCGAGCGCCAAGGTCGCGGAGTTGATGGCTCACGTTCGAGCCAACCGCGAAGGTCGTTACGAAGGGACGTTCGGCGTCGTGTCGCTGCACAATCACCCCCGGCCGTGGGAGGACTCGGAACACCTCGCCCGCATTTACGCGGGCATGCAGCAACGGGCCCAAGATCTCGGCTATCGCCTCGAGCCCTTTTGGCTCCGCGAGCCCGGCATGAGCTTCCGTCGCTTTCGGACCATCATCGAGACCCGCAACATTCAGGGGCTCCTCTGCCTCGGGAGTCAGGTCCTCGACGACACGTTCTCCGCGGACCTGGGGAAACACGCCGTGGTCACCGTCGGCCTTAGCATCCAAACACCGCTGCACCGTGTCACCAGCCACTTCTACAACGACACGACGTTCGTTCTGAACAAGGTGCACGCGCTCGGCTACCGGCGCCCGGGGCTCATCATCGGACGTGGCGCAGAGGTGCGCACCGCCTATGCGCTGGGCGCCTATTTCGGTTGGTACGAACACAAGCTACCCGACGCCAGTCCCGTGCCCGTGCTGCGACTCGACTGGAAAAATCCCGAATCGTTTCCCGACTGGTATCAAATTCACCGGCCGGACGCCATTATCGTTGTCCTGCTCTCGAACGCCGTGCCCGAGCTCGCGGAACTCCTGAAGCGAAACGGCATCTCGGTGCCCGGACAGCTAGGCGTCGCCGTGATGACTCATTTTCTCGAAGACTCGGGATTTTCTGGCCTGCAACAAAACCAGGCCCTGGTCGGCGCCTGGTCGGTCGAACTGCTGATTTCACGTATCTCCAACAGCGACTTTGGCATACCCAAGCATCCGCGAATCGAAATGGTTAACGGCAGCTGGGTCGACGGCAAGTCACTGTAATGCCTGCGGCACTACCGTGATCGCGTCGTGGCGGATCGCCGCCCGGTTGGTTAACGTCCAAGTCAGGCCCCGTTGCACCGACACGGAAGAAGTCATTCAACGGACGCACCCTACCTCAATTATGATTACCATACCCCGTAAGTTCATGATCGGAAACGATCGTCTCCATGCCTTGCCCCTGTCGGTTCTCGCGCTTGCGCTTGGCACCGTCGCAGCCGCCCAGACCTCGCCCGCGGCGCCCAACGATGACACCGTCATCCTCAATCCCTTCACCGTCAATGTCGAGAAAGCCGGCCGCTACCAACCCGTCGAAGCCACCTCGGGCGGTCGCATCGCCGTCAACCTGCTCGATGCCTCGCAAAGCGTGTCCGTCATCAGCCGGGAGATGATCGACGATGTCGGCGGCATCCGCTTGCTTGACGCCCTCCAGCACGTCGCCGGCATCACCGAGTCCACCATTCCCGGCGCTCAGGACCGGGTCACGATTCGCGGCTTCCAGACCGACGGCCAGACCGTCGACGGCTTCAAGTCCTACTCGCAGGCGAACCTCGACTCCGTGTTCGTCGAACGCCTCGAGGCCGTCATGGGGCCCAACGCCATCCTCGCTCCCGCAGGGGTGCCCGGCGGCACGATCAACGCCGTGACTCGCAGCCCGGACTTCCGGGGAAACTTTGGCAGCGTCATGCTTGAGGCCGGCCTCTTCGACGCGCAACGCGGGGAGTTCGACTTCAATCGAGTGGTCGGCGAAAATCGCCGCTTCGCCCTGCGCGTTGTCGGTGCCTACCAGAATACCGAAGGCTTCGCCTCGGACCCCAAGGAGACCTACGCCATCATGCCCATGGTCAGCTACCGCGCCCCGACCGGCACCGAGGTCTCGCTCAAGTTTCGCTACAACAAGGCCGACATCCAAAACTACTTCGGATTACCGGCCGATCCCTCGTCCGGCAGCGACAACGACGCGCGTACGCTCGCCATCGTTCCGAACGACCTCAACACCTACGATTCCGACTACCGCCATGAGGAACGGCCCGAACTCCTCGGCCTGCTAACCGCCCCGATCTCGGACCAGCTCTCCATGCGCTTAGCCGCCCGGTACTCCGACTTCGATACCGAAGGATTACAAAACATTCCCTCCCTCCCCTCGTCACAGATCGGCGGTCGGGTCAATCCCCTGACGGGCCGCTTCACCCCGGGAGTGATGTATGGACCCGCCCCGACCTTCACGCCCAGCCCCGCGCCTGCGATGCCGACGACCCTCAGTCGCGGCGGCACCCTCCAGACCGACTCATGGAACTACCTGAACCTGCAGAACGACTACGTCTACACGCTCAAGAGCAAACACATCTCCCTCACCACCCTCGTCGGCGGCGCCTTCAATCGCTCGGCCAACAAAAAGCAAATCCACCAAGTCGCCAAGCAATCGATCAACTACGCATCCTTGGCCCCCAGTTCGGGCGACTACACCGTTGGTGCCGTTACAAACTACCAGAACAGCACCAACTACGACCTCCAACTTTTCGCCAACCAGTCCATCGGATTCTTCGATGACCGCGTCACGCTCGGAGCTGGGTATTCAGCCAACTACTACGACCTCTCGACTCAGGACCGGCGCACCCATCTCGACTATAACGCCACCATCCACGCGCAGCTGCGCTCCGGCAGCCTAGTGGTGAAGCCCACGGATTCGACCTCCCTCTACTACAGCTACTCCGAGAACGCTACGCCCACCGGTTGGCCGAACAGCCTCGACACAGCCTACCGCATCCAGGCGTCCGGCTCGAAACCCCTCCAGACCGGCTCGCAAAACGAGGTCGGAGCCCGGGCCAACCTCTTCAATGACCGCGTGTTTGCCACCGTAGCTTACTACTCGATCACGCAGAACAACTACGGGGTGCAGAATCCGGGCAATCTGGCCAGCCCGGCACCCATTCCTCCCTTGCCCCAACTCTTCTCCGACCGCGAGGCCAAGGGGTGGGAGTTCGAGCTCCATGCCAATCTGAACAAGCAACTTTTCGCCATCGCCACCTACACCAAGTTCAAAAATCGCGACCCGAACGATGTACCCTTCCGCGGCACCGGCGAGCAAGCAGCTTCGTTGATCCTCACCTACCAGTTTTCTGACCAATCCCGATTATTCCACGGTCTCGCCCTCACAATCGACGGCAATTACCTCGCGGCCCGCCCCGGCGATGCCGTCAGCGGAGTCACCGCTGCGAGCACGCCGACCGCCCTCATTCCCAACCAGCCTACCTTCTGGATTCCCTCCCGCACCCTGATAAACTTGGGTGGAGCCTACGACATCAACGATCACTGGACTGTTCGTTTGAACATCTACAATGCGACCGACACCGACTATATCGCCGCCTCGCTCAACCGCTTTGCCGTCGTGCCCGGCAATACGATCAACGCGGTCCTCCGCCTCTATTACAAGTTCTGAGCCCGGCCCGGCCTCCGCATGAATATCCTCTACCGCCGGGCGATTCGACCGCTCCTCTTCCGACGCGACCCCGAGGCTATTCATGACCGGGCGATCAGCATCGCCGAGAGCACGGGACGCCAGAGCTGGCTTTGCTCCGCTCTCGCTCGCTATTCGCGCGTGCGCGATCTGCGTCTCGCGACCACGGTCGCCGGGCTATCCTTCGAAAACCCGCTCGGCCTCGCCGCCGGGTTCGACAAGAACGGCCGCGCGGTACGAGCGATGGGGGCCCTCGGCTTCGGCCACGTGGAAATTGGCTCCATCTCCGCCGACCGGTCGCTCGGAAACCCGCGGCCGCGCCTGTTCCGCATCGTCGATGATTGCGGCATCGTGGTCTACTATGGCCTGCCAAACGACGGTGCTGACCGCGTCGCGGAGCGTCTGGCCGGCCGCCCCCGCACCGTTCCACTCGGCATCAACTTGGTGAATACCAATCGCGGTCCGAACGCCCCCGCGGAGTCCGATCAGGCCATTCTCGAAGACTACCTGCTCGCGGCGGAACGGCTGACGGCGGCGGCCGACTACTTCTGCCTTAATCTGAGTTGCCCCAACACTTGCGACGGGCGCGGATTCTTCGGGGACCGCGCCCGGCTGCGCAGCCTGTTGGCGGAATTCGAACGACGCCACTTCGGCCGGCCCTTGTTTTTGAAAGTCGCACCGTTCGCCACCCCGGCCGATCTCGACTCGTTCCTAGCGGTCGCGCACGAAAGCACCTGTGTCGCCGGCTTCGCGGTCAATCTCCCCCCGGGCAAATCCGACTCGCTCGTCACTCCGCCAGAGGTGCTTGCCCGCATGCCCGGCGCAGTATCCGGTAGGCCCTGCGAAACCGCGATAAACCGCACGGTCAAAGAGCTGTACCAAAACATGGATCGGCAACGGTTCCACCTCATCGCCGCCGGCGGCGTCTTCTCCGCCGAGGATGCCTATCGAAAGATCCGCCTCGGTGCCTCGCTGGTGCAGCTATTCACCGCGTTGATCTACGAGGGACCGGGGATCGTGCCTGCGATCAACCGCGACCTCACCCGGCTGCTCACGCGCGATGGCTTCCGCAACGTCGCGGAGGCCGTGGGGGTCGACAGTTCCCCATGACCCATTCGTATCGTTCCTTTCGGCGAAAAAATTCTCAAAACCCGAGCGATGGCCAAGTCTGACTGGGATCGCTTGGCGGACACACCACGGCCGATTTCTAAGTGCTCTGGGTCGTAAGTTCGGTGACGTATTCTGAGGTTTTTACGCTGCGAGAGCGGCGGAGGCGGAAGCTTTGGCGAGTAGTTTGGCCAAATCGGCCCTGGTGAACTTCCACTCGAACGGCCTCGCGATAGACTCGTAGTGGGATTGGAACGCCAAGAGGCGCTGTTCGACGGCGCCGAGGCTGGGAAAGTCGTTCGGGGTTAGAATCGTCTCCGGCGTCACGATGCACGCCACCTCGGAGAGCAATTTCCGTCCGAGCGCCTTACCCTTCACCGCCTATTTCCACCGCTCATCGTCGCTGAGTCGCAACCGCCGCCCGTTGAGTTGCGACTTGAGCACCTCGTTTTCGGCTTGGAGATACTCGATCACTGCTTGCTGTTGGCGGCTTACCCAGCCGGCGAAAGTCACCATCAAAAAATGCAGCGGTAACGGCATCCTCATCAATACCTGCTGCTCCCCTACTCCGCCACCGGTAAAATCTACATCGTTCGAGTTTTTGGACACTACGGGCGAATCCGCTGTGGTGGGCGTGTCGAGCTTGAGTTACGCGTCGCATGCGAGGGCAACGAGTTCTTCCTCCGTCTTGAGAACTTCCGCCGCCAGTTCCGTCAGTCTTCGCCGGAGATCGGCTTCACGCAACTGCTGCGGGGAGGAGTCCAATTAGACCTCCACGCTCTTGGTCCAACCGTCGGCTTCAGCAGGCGATTTCTTCGTCTTCCTGGAAAGAAACAATCAGGCCGACTGCGGCCAGCAAACAGATACAGCGCCCCCGATAGCATCAAGCAAGGAAGCGTTGACGAATCGGGTGCTTCCTAGTTTCGTTCCTAGCATGGACCTGATCGGACTGCTGCAGCGCCCCGAGGGCAAGACGCTTGAATTCAAGCGGGACTTGTCGTCGCCGGAGAAGGTGCTGCACACACTGATTGCCTTTGCCAACACGGCAGGCGGCCTGCTTGTCATCGGAGTCGAAAACGGCACCAAGCGTGTCCGCGGCCTGCTCGACCCGCTCAAAGAGGAGGAGCGCCTCGCCAGTCTCATCAGCGACCGGATCGCGCCACGGCTTATTCCGACGGTCGATGTGGTCGCGTGGCGGTCGACCCAGTTGATTGTGGTGGAGGTCTTTCCCAGTTCCAACCGGCCGCACTATTTGAAGAATCTCGGCCCCGAGGCAGGCGTTTTCGTCCGCATCGGTTCGACTAATCGCAAGGCGGACGCGGCGCTGATGCAAGAGTTACGCCGGATGGCGTCGAACGAAACCTTTGACGAATCACCGTTGGCGGAGTTCGACTCGGAAGCACTGGACTTCCGAGCTGCTTCCGAGTCTTTCCCCGGGCGAGGGCAGTTGAAAAAGGCCGATTTGCAGACCTTACGATTGCTTACCACCCATGGCCGGCGCCTGGTGCCGACCGTGGGTGGCTTGCTGCTCTTCGGCCGGCAACCGGAACAGCGTTTCCCAGATGCATGGATTCAATGCGGTCGATTCAAGGGCACCAACAAGGCGGAAATCACCGATTCGGCGGAGTGCCGGGGCATGCTGCAAAAGTCACTGGAGGCTGCATACGAATTCATTAAGCGGCATGCGATGCAGGGAATGGCGATCGATGAATTGAAACGCATCGAACAGGCCAGCATTCCGCTGCGCGCGGTGCGAGAACTGTTGGTCAACGCGGTGGTCCATGCCGACTACGCCCAGCAGGGCGCGCCGATTCGAGTTTCTTTGTTTGACGACCGGATAGAAATCGAGAATCCGGGCGTGTTGCTGGCCGGACTTACTATTGACGATATCCGACAGGGGATCTCTCGGCTGAGGAACCGGGTGATCGGCCGGGTATTCAAGGAACTCGGTTACATTGAGCAATGGGGCAGCGGAATCCAGCGGGCCACGGCAGAGTGCGAGGCGGCCGGGTTGGCCGCGCCTGAATTTGAGGAGCGCGGCTTTCGTTTTCGCGTCTCAGTGCGGTTGAAAAACACCGGGCGGCGCAGCTGGATGAGGTGGACGCACACATTCAGAAGCTATTCGCGCCGGGCACGCCAGCAGCTAAAGACGGGCTGTCCACCGCCCAGATTGCTGCGGCCATCAAGTTAACCACTCGTTCCGTCAGAACTCGGATGGGCAAGCTGGTGGAGCAAGGCCTGGTCACGGTTGTCGGGAAAAACGAGCGTGATCCGCAGAGGAAGTATTACTGGCGGCGGTGAGGCACGCCCATTGGCGGTCTATCTGGGTTCTTTGATTCGCTTCAAAAGTTCGTGGTTTCATCCACGGCGTTTGAAGCGAATGAAGCGAATTGATGATGAGAAACCCAGTTGCCGGCCTGTCGTGTCCTCATCAATCTTCAATTCAAGGTCGAGTATCCCTGCGGCTCTCCCTCTGAAAACGCGGAATTCGCTTCAAAAGTTCGCGAATTCATCCATGTCGGGCAGCCAGTTGGTAGGGAGCGAGTTACGTAACTCGGGAACAAACGGGAAACAGGTTGGAGCGGGATTGGAGGTGGCGGCGTGAGCTCTTCGTGGAAATTTAGGACGCCGCTGCCTTTGCGCAGGGCCCGGAAGAACTCTTTTGTTAAAAGTCCTTCGTCTTGCTCCCAAAGGTCCTTCGATTTTCCGATTCAAATCGCACTGATTGAGCCATCGATCTTCGGCGTGGCAATGGGAAGGCTGTAACTCTCGGCAAAGTTGGCGAAAGCGCTGATGCGCGAAGTGACGTGCACCACGCTGCCGAGCGATTTGGTGAACTTGGAGCCGGTGACCTCCGGCGCGGCGTAGTCATCCTTAAACCGGTCGTTGGCGTATTGCGGCTGAGGGTTCAGACCCGTGCGCGGACGGTTCACCGCCTCGCGCTCGGGTCCGATGATGTTTCCGTTGGCGTCTTTCGGGAAATACGTGAGCGAGAAATAATCGTCGGGCGCAGCCGGACGGAAGTAGACGGTCTTGCCATCCCAATCAGTTGGGTATTCCCCCTGCACGCGTTGAATATTTACCAGCGTGCTGAAGTCGTCGTAACGCCCCGCCGCCACGAGAACAACACGGTCACGAAAGTATTTTCCGATGAGAGCACCCTGCAAATAATTATAGCGGTTATCGGTGTCCTGGTTCGCGTCAGCCCGGTTGTTCCAGGGCGCCCAGAACGGGGTGACTTCACGCGATGTGTTGGTGACCGGGTTGAGATAGGTGATCGGGCCGGTGGGTGGTGCGTTTTCCCGGGAACCGGTGAACATGTATTGGCGGAAGCGAACCCCGATCGAGTCGTTGCCCCATTGACGTGGGTCCGCATCCACGCCCAAAGACAGGATTTCACTGCGGCCGATAATCTCCTGCTTGATCACGCCCCCATGAGACTGGCGCTGTAACTGCCCCACTTGTCCAAATCCTTGACGTAGGCGAGCGCGGCCCGCACCGCATCAACGTTGTTTTCGGGCGTGGAGCGAGCGTAGTTGCCCATGGCATACGGTTCGAGGAAATTGGGATTGGCCGCGCCGTTTGGCAGACGTTGGTTGATGTCGATGTAGATGTCGCTCAAGCCGCGCCCGGATTCCTGTTGAATCGTGTTTTTGCTGCGGGTTTGAGCGGCGGCAATTTCGACGAAGAGCGACTGGCCAAATTGGTGGCTGAGGGTCGCCTGCAGGTCGCTGAACTCTTGTTTGATGACCCAGGTGTCTGGTGACATCGTAAACTCCTCCCCCGGCAGGTAAAAATTGGAGTTGGCGATGGCCGTGTCGAACCGGTTGGACGGAACGTTAAAGGAATAAAGCAGGTTGGCCGCGCTGCTGCCCAAGCCTTGCGTGCCCACCTGGGTGTAACCGCCGATCGGCGTGGTCGAAGTCGCGCCGCTCCCGCGAATGAACGGTTCATTTTGAAAGTTCACGATCGCGTCCACGCCATTGGCCGGGTCGTAGACAAAATAGTTGGAGCCACGCCGATCGACTCCTTGTTGCGCTAAGGCTGGCGGCAAGGTGCCGGTGGCCAGTGGTCCGTTAAACACCGTGGCGCCATCCCAGCCGGAGAAGAAGTCGCGCATAAACGCCCGCGGCGTGTTGCGCCATTGGCGACCTACCTCGCCCTCCACCCGCAGTTCAGTGTCTTTCGAAATCTTGAATGTCCCGGTGAGGAAGGCCGCCTTTGTGCGTTCCATCTCGTAATCGCGCCAACCATTCCGATCAGCGTAAACGGCAGCCGCCCGAAAAGCCAGGCGGTCGTTCACGGGCTGGTTGACATCTAGCACCGTGCGGTAGCTGTCCCATGAACCGACCGTCTGCTCGATGGTGCGGATGGGACGGTCCACCCGGGCCCGCTTCGTCATGGCGGTCTGAACGCCACCCAGCGTGCCACCATTGCCGAACAGAACAGAATTGGGACCACGACCAAAGTCGTAGCGTTCAAGATTGTAGCTGTCCATCGGCGCGAAATAGAGGAAGAAGTTTCGCTGCCGGAGCGCTGAGGTGCCGCCACCGCGAACCGAGATGGGAACCGTGATGTTGAAAAAATCACCGCCCCCCTGCCCGTCGGCGAATTGCAGTGTGTTGGTCGTCCATTGCGCCGCTTCGGTGAGGTTGGTGAGATTCAGCGCGTCGATGAAGTCCCGCGTCACGACAGAATAGGCCGCAGGAGTATCCTTGAGATCGAGGGCGAGACGCCCGCCGGCCAAGGAACTAGACGCAACAAAGCCCTCGTCACGTTCGGTCGCTACCTCAAACGGAGAAAGCTGAATGGTTTCACCATCGATGGAGGGAGAAGGGGGTTGCTGGGCAGAATTGGCCGGCGAAGGTGGAGATGCCACTTGGGCTATCGCCGATGCCGCCACGATGGTGCTTAACGTGAGAAAGCGGGCATGTTGGAAGAACAACACACCGAATTTGCGCCCAGGGGGCGATGGGATGGGATCAATCACAGCAGAAGGGGTTCAGGGTGAGCGGGGTGGAACCCGGCGGTAAAGCCGGGACGACCAGTGATATCGATTACGACTTATCTCCTGACAAAACTGCCCACGCTTTAACTGGTAACTAAGTCGCTTGATGCCCGCGCGGACCAAGTCCGTCTAAGTCGGGCGCACCAAACTCGGCAAAAGCTGGTTTGCCGCCGCAGCTCAGTTGAGCACCCGCCGAAACGCTGACGCCGCCGGACTATCCCATTAGCGGTCTCAACCTCCCATCCTGGCTGGGTAATTCGGCCAGGCCGTAAGACGCCTCCCCTCATAAGGAAGAACTTAACTTGAAGCCAATGGAGCGCATCGGTTGGGCCCAAATGCCCAGCGTCCAACGGGACCTGCTCCAACGCGTGGGACCAACCCTACCCGCTCATGAAAGAACTGCCTCTCAAAATGCGCCCGTTCGCTTCAAGAAGTTCGCGGTTTTATCGGAAACGAGTAGTCAGTTAGCAGAATGAAATCTACTCAAGTTATTATAGAATAATATTTAAGGTAGTTTATCTGCGGCAATCCGCGCAGCGTCCCTGGAATCAGCGCCTCTGCCCCTAGCCTAGAAAACCGCGGCGCCGAACGAAGACGCGCCTTTCCCTCTTCGTTTTCCCTGCTCGCGCTGCGGCACAAGCAGAAGGCCAAGTGATCGCCCCTTGCAGTATTCGGTCGACGGATTCGGGATTCGAGACGCCAAGCCGCCGGCTCGCTCACGGACCGTTGCCGGGCACCGGTTTGTTTTACGGGTATCTTCGGATGCTTATTCCGCACGTCTCGGTCATACTGCAGTTGTCCAATGCGCGCCGAACCTTCAGCGTCGTCGGCCTCTACTTATGGAAAACTTCAAAGGCTGGGAAGACTTGCACCTCGTCCGCACGCGTATCGACCACGCGATTCACCGCACCCCGGTGCTCACAAGCGAGACGCTAAATAAGGATGCGGGCGCGAAACTGTTCTTCAAATGCGAGAACTTCCAAAAGACCGGCTCCTTCAAAGCCCGTGGCGCCGCGAACTTCGTTTTTTCCCTCTCCCAAGAAGAAGCGGCCAAGGGTGTCGCCACTCACTCTTCCGGCAACCATGGGGCCGCGCTCGCCCGCGCCGCCGCACTGCGCGGGATCACGGCCCACATCATCATGCCGAACAACTCGCCCGCGACCAAGCAGGAGACGGTGCGGCGCTACGGTGGCAAACTGACCTTGTGCGACCCCACCTACGAGGCCCGCAAACTCGCCTGCGCAAAAATCATTCAAGAAACCGGCGCCACGCTCGCCCACTCCGCCGACGATTATCGCATCATCGGCGGCCAAGGCACGACCGGTTTGGAATTCACGGAGCAGGTGCCTGATCTCGACCTCATTCTCGCCCCGATCGGCGGCGGTGGTATGGCCTCGGGTTTGGTCGTCGCGATGAAGACGCTTAACCTGCGCACCGAGGTGATCGCGGTTGAACCGGAGCAGGCCGACGATGCCTTCCAATCGTGGAAAACCGGGGTGCTGCAACCGCCCGAGCCCAATACCGTCGCCGACGGCCTCCGCACGGGCCTGGCCGAGCAACCGTTTCGAATTCTGCAGGCGGGCGCGAGCGAGATCGTGACGGTCTCAGAAGCCGCCATCGTCGCCGCGATGCAACGGATCTGGAAGGTGCTGAAGATCGTCGTCGAACCTAGTGCCGCCGTGCCTTACGCCGCGATTTTGGAAGGGAAAATCACCGTGCAGAACCGACGCATCGGCGTGGTGTTGACCGGCGGCAACCTCGATCTGACGAAGTTGCCGTGGGTGACCCAACTCGTCTGATCGGTGCGCCGCGACCTCCCGTGACGCTACTGCCCGCGATGCTTCGCCGCCTCTTCATTCTGCTGGGTCTGGCCGGCTTCGCGCAGGCGGTTTGGGCACACGACCCCGGCATCAGTTCGATGCACGTCGTGGCACGGCCGGGCGCGGTCGAGATGGTGCTCCAATTCTCGCCCAACGACCTCGTCTGGCTCGGTCCCTTCGACTCCAACGGCGACGGCACCGTCTCGCGAGCCGAGTTTGAAGCGGGTCGCCCTGAACTCGAAAACGTCGCGATCAGCTGGATCCATGTGAGCGCAGCCGCCGGAGATCTTGCGGTGCGTTTCACGGGGGCACAATTCGAGGAGGCCGAGCGCAACGTCGTGCTGCGCGCAATCGTGCCGGCGGGGGCCAACGAAACCTGGAAATTGATTTTCCCCCGTTTCATCGAGTTGCCCCCCGGGCATCGGCAATTAGTCACCGTGGCCGGGCTCAACGAACGCGTCGTCGCTGAACAACTCATCAGCGCCCAACACCCGTGGATGGAAGTCGACTGGGCGGTCGCGGGCGGGCGCTCGATCACCGACGAATTCCCCAATGAAACCGCCTCGGCCGACTCCTCCACGGCTGCTCCAGCTGACGCCACTGCGACTACCGGGCCGACGAGGTCCACCAACGACTCCACGCCCAGCTCCCGCCCGTCTTCGCTTTTTGGCGGTTTCTTCCGCCTCGGCATCGAGCACATTCTGAGCGGTTACGATCACCTCCTGTTTTTGGCGGGACTTCTGTTGGTCTGCCATCGCATCCGTGACGTGACTCTGGTCATCACGAGCTTTACCCTCGCGCATTCCATTACGCTGGCCCTCGCCACGTTCGATATTCTTTCGATTCCGAGTCACATCGTAGAGCCGTTGATCGCGGCTTCGATTCTCTACGTCGGGCTGGAAAATATCTTTCGCAAAGGGGAGGTGCGTCACCGCTGGGCGCTCACGTTTGCCTTCGGCCTGATTCATGGTTTCGGCTTTGCGGGCGCCCTGCGCGAGCTGGGCATCGGTGCGAATGGCTCGGCCTTCGCCGTTCCCCTGCTGGCGTTCAATCTCGGGGTCGAGGCCGGGCAAATCGCTGTGGCCGCAGTGTTTCTTCCCCTGCTCTGGTGGGCTCGTCGGCAGGCGTCGTTTGAACGCCGCGGGTTGCCGATCATGTCCGGTTTGGTCGCGGCGGCCGGGGCCTACTGGCTGTTGCAACGACTCTTCTGATCGGCTGGCCTCGTCGCCGTCGGGGGGATTTACGGGGACTCCCGTATACCCTCGGGCATACAAACCGCTGTTTACCTCCGCCGGCGTCGGCTCCTAATGACAGGCACCCTCCCCTGTCACCCTCTCAAAAACTTGTTTACTATGCGTATTGTTCGTCCCTCCGCGTGGCGCGTTGCTTTCTTCGCAACGCTTGTCGCCGCCCTCAGCACCCTGTCATTCGGCGCGGCTCCCGGTAAGCCCATCCGTATCGCCGTCGTCCAGTTCAGCCACGAAACGGTTTCGTTTCTGCCCTACGACACCACGATCGACGACTTCACCTACGAAGGCTCGCCGGCGCGCGGTGAAGCGCTCCTGAACGCCAGCCCTCGCGGCTACATGGGCGGTTTCGTCAAAGTGGCCCGCGAACACGCCAACGTGGAACTCGTCGGCATCGAGTCGCCCCTCGGCTCGAAGTCCGGCTCCGGTTCCGGCTTCCTCACCGAGGAAACCTACGAGCACTTCGTCGGCAAGATGATCGCCGAGATCAAGGCGCAGGGTAAGTTTGACGGTGTCTACATGAGTGTCCACGGCGCGATGGCCGTCCGTGGCATCGACCGCCCCGAAGCCGAACTCGCCCGCCGCATCCGCGAGGTGGTCGGCCCCGACGCTTTCATTGTCGGCACCTTCGACCCGCACGGCAACGAGGACGCTGACTTCCTGCGTTACGCCAACATGGCGTTTTGTATCAAATACTACCCGCACTACGACGGCTACCTGCAAGGCGAGCGCGCCGCCCGCATGCTGATTCGCTGCATCCGCGGTGACTACAAGCCGACCACCGCGACCCGCAAACCCCCGATCATCACGGCCTCCGTGCTGCAATGGACCGGCCGCTCGCCCTGGATGGATCTCGTGCAACGCGCCCTCACGTGGGAAGCCCGCGAACCCGACGTGTATGTGAATTTCTTCTACGGCTTCGCGTTTGCCGATGCGGTTGACGCCGGCATGACCTTCGAGGTTATGACCAACGGCGATCCCGAACTCGCCAACCACATCGCCGACGACATGGCCGGCACCGCCTGGCGCCTCCGCGAGGAACTCGTCAGCGGCACCAAGGTTTATCACCACGACCAAGGCGTAGCCCTCGCCAAGAAGGCTATCGAAGAAGGCAAGACGCCCGTCGTGCTCGCCGATCACAGTGACCGCAGCGGCGCCGCCACCTGGCTGCTTGACCAAGTTATCAAACAAGACCTCTCGGACACGTTGATCATCACGGTCGCCGACAAGAAGACGATCGACGAACTGCGCGCGAAGGGCGTGAAGGCCGGCGATCCCTTCGACATGATGGTCGGTGGTCGCTTGGACGTTTCGGCGGGGGATCCGGTCCACGTTGTGGGCACCGTCAACTCAGTCGGCGGCGGCCCGGCCGGCCGCACCCAAGGCCAGCTCTGGGTCACAGTAAAGTTCGGCAAGAACAACCTGCTGGTGATCAGCCCCTACCTGCACCAGATCATCACGCTCGACCCGATTCGTCAGATCGGCGTCAACCCGGATGACTACAAGGTCATCGCCATTAAGTCCCGCGTGCACTTCCGCCGCGGCTTTGATGACAACGGCTACGCCAAGACGATTCTCATCGTCGAACCTGATGAACCGTTCCTCGGCACGGTGCAGGTGGAGAAGCTCCCCTACACCCAGTTCGACGTGATGAAGCTGTATCCTTACAATAAGGAGCTCACCTACGATCCGTCGACGGACAAGGCCCGTCGCGACGGCAAGTAAGCCCCATCGCCAGCGGAACGCCAAAGAGACTCCGCTCGTTTCCCCAGCCCGGATCGGCCTCGCGCCGTCCGGGCTCTTTCGTGTGCCGAGCGAGCGAGCCGCCGGTTTGCATTGAGGCCAAGTGCCTCGCCCCACCTCTCGATTCAAGCCCCCCGGCGCATCGTTCTGAGTGTCCGCGCCAAACCGCGTCGACGTCCCGCGGCCTCACCGAGCGCCCCTTCGTTTCCCCGGTTCACGGCCAACCTGCGCCGGCCGCCCTTTCCTCAATCTGCCCGACGGTCGTCGGCGTTCGGTTCTGGGGCAGGCGGACGCGGGGCCGACGGATCCACGCCGGAAGCACTCTGCGTTGACGGAGACACGTAGAGCGGCAGCACCATCCCGCGACGGACCCAGCCCACCGTTTCCGTGCCGACTTGAATGCGTAGCCAACCAAAATAAGTGCCGTCCACGATGACCAACCGTCCCGGCAGAAGCGGCGCCATCTGCTGTTGTTCCACCAAGTCCGACGGCACGGAACGCAGGTCCGTCGCGCGGATGATGCAAGCGACCGCTGGGTTGCCCAAAATCCCGTAGCGATGCACCGCGACCGAACTCATCACGCCCAAAAAGAGACTGCCCGCCAAAAGCCCCCCGACCATGCGCCGACCGAGCACCGTGTTGCGATAAAACACCACTACCTGCCCACAGAGCCCGAGGCCAAAAACAACCGCCGCAAACCGCATCGTCATCTGCCATTCCGTCGGAGAAAACCGGCCGAAAAATCGATCATACCAGGCTCCGGCCACGACGCGCCGCAGGGCGGGTTCCACCCCGTCGATGTGATCCAACCCAAGACGCATGTTCGAGACGACAACCTCATGGCGAGGCGCCTGGAGATAAGCCGCGGTCCAATGCGCGGCCGCGCCGCCCCAAGCCTCCTCCTGTGCGTAGGTCAGGCCCAGATTGGTGTG
>CAXBDS010000091.1:0-18723 GCA_963974355.1 uncultured Opitutaceae bacterium | reverse complement strand
GATGGCGTTGAGTGAACGAAAACGGGCCGGAATCGGATTTAAACCGACGAACGCCGCATCCGGATTTTGCCCGATCGTAAGGGAGTTCGCGGTGATCGTCGCCGCCGAATCGACCGTGATGCTGGCACCGGTCGTCGCTCCCATGCCTTGAAAAACAATGTCGCCGCCCGTGCCCGTGAGATCGGCGTTCACCGCGATGCTGTTGCCGGCCTTGAGCGTCAGCGTGTTGCCGGAGGACCAGGTAACCGGCGCGTTCACGATGATCTCGCCCAGCAAGCTCCCGGCCCCATCGCCGTAAGCCGACGCATCCACGATGACGTTGGCCGAAGCGAGGTTGGTCGAGAGCACCGTATGGTTGAAGGCACCGTTCGACGGGTCGTCGGTCGCCGCGCTGATGATCGCCTGATCCGGATCGAGCAGCAGCGTGCCCGTCGCGCCGAAGGCCGCCGAGAGATCGGCGAGGCCGGCGTAGTTGAGGACATGCTTACCGGAAACTTCGACAAATGCGCCATCGCCGCCGAGCGCGCCGCCCTGCCCCTCGATTTTGCCCGCAAAGTCGGTTTGCTGGTCGGCCCAGACGATGGCGCGACCGCCTTCACCCCTCGCGCTCGTCGCGCTGACGTCGATGACGGAGCCGGCGGAGATTTGCGTCATAGCGGCGTTGGCCACGTCGGCATTGGCTCCTCGGTAGTCACCGCCGACCAGCACCTCGCCGCCGCTGCCGTCGGCCTCATGGGCCGAGAGTTTACCGTCGATGTTAACGGTGCCACCATCGGCGGTCAGCAGGACGCGGCCGGCGAGATGGGCCACGCCGGTGGCATGCACGATGCCGGTCTGGTTGACCGCGAGGGCGTAAAGATTGCCCCCGGAGGCTTTCAATTCGGCTTGGACGGCGGCAATGGTGCCGGAGTTGGCCACGCCGACGCCGGTGCCGTCGGCGGTGTCGACGGCGACACGGGTTTCCACGTCAATGAGCTGATCCGCCGGTGAACGAAGCCGCACGGTAGAGCCGGCCGCCAGACCGGCCACCCCCTTCGCCGCGTGGATCGTGCCCTCGTTGGACACGCGGTAGGCGATGAGCACCACGTTGCCATCGGCGGCGGTGATCGTGCCGAGGTTGACGACGCTGGCCTTGGATTCCCCTTGGAACGTAAGGCTGCGGCGGGCGCCCCGGGCGAAGTCGAGAAACGCAGCGTTGTCCACATCAAGCGAGGAGGCGATGAACTCCTGCATGTTGATGTTGGCGCCCGCCCCGACGACAACGCCGTTGGGGTTGATCAGGTAAACGCGGCCCGCGGCATTGAACTGCCCCAGCAATAAGGACGGATTGGCGCCGGTCACGCGGTTGAGCAGCGCGGCGTTGGCGGCCTGCTGGACATGGACGGTTTCCCCGGCCCCGATGGAAAAATCGCTCCAATTCATGATGGCCGCGTCGCCGGTCTGGTGCAGCGAGAGGGCGCCGCCGTGTTGGGCGACGGCCACATTTCCGGATACGACGGTCCCCCCCGTGGGCAACGCGATGGCCTGCGGTGGCAGCACGATCACCGGCGCGACGGCAAAAAGCATGATGAGCTGCCGGAGCAGCGAGACCGGACGATGATTTGAGGTGGTTCCCGCCATGACACCCAGCATACGGGAAACGGCCGACCTACGGTATTCGCCCTTTGACGAAGAGGGGCACTCCAGAGTTGTTCAACCTCACCCGGAAACCCAACGTCACCGCTCCACTATGAGACATGCGGCCAGCATCCTGTTCGGCGCCTGGCTGGCCTGCGGCGTCCCCGGCTCCCCTGCCGCCGGAGCCCATGAATTGGGCCACGCTAACGCCCTCCCCCTGCCCGCCGGCTCGTTGCCCGCGGATTTGGTGGTGGATACAATCGGCCAATTGCCCGACGGTCGCATGCTCTTCGGCACGAGCCAAAGCGTGCTGATCTACGACGGCCGCACGACCGAGACCCTCGCCTTTCCCCAAACCCAAAGCGCCCTCAATCAAGTAAGCGGCACTCCCTCCGGCGAAATCGTGATCGCCGCCACCAGTCTCATGGCGCTCGGGCGGCAAGACGCCCACGGCGCGTGGAGCCTGCACCCCCTGCGCGATCCCGGGGGCTGGCAGGTCGCCTGGCGTGAACCCTACCAAGTCTTTTTCTCCGGCTCGGATCCCGTGGTCGTCAACGCCGACACCTCGGGCTGGCGCCATGATGGCAACTGGATCACATGGCCCACCCTCGGCCCCGAGGACGGCCGCTATGTCCGCACCGAAGGCGATCATCTGCTCCGCATTGACGGCGGTCGCGAACTGATACGCTGGAAGAAACCCGATTGGGTGCCTGATCGCACGCTGAGCGAGAACATCGGGAATGGTATCCTGTGGGCCGGACTCCGCCCGCACCACGGCCTTCGCTTCATCATGGAGAACGGCCGCTTTCTCGACATCGACGCCGAGGGCACCGTGCACGCGCTCCCCACTCCGCCCGGACTCGTTCCCACGCCGCTGCAGGAGGCGAACCTGCTGCCGGGAGGTGGTTTTGTCACGGCATCGCGGGATTCGGTGGTCTCCGTGCTCAACCCCTCGCTGACTCAAGCCACCCGCATCGCCCCCGACACCGGTCTGCCATCCGGCACGCTCAAGTCCATGTTCATCGATCGCCGAGGCGACCTTTGGACGACCGTCAGCGGACAGGTGGCGCGAATCGAACACCCGGCTCACGTGACGCGCTTCGACCGGTTCAACGGCCTCGACACACCCACCGTGTTCGCGCTGGTGCGCCACGAGGGCCGTCTCTACGCGGGCACCAGCGGCGGCATCTATCGACTTGAGCCGGGCAGGGAAGCCGATGAACCCGCTCGGTTTCAATTGCTGCGCGGGCCGCGTAAAAGCACCCCCGCCCTCTTGGACCACCAAGGTGGACTCTTTGCCGGTTCCACCGACGGCGTGTATCAGCTCGTCAATGACCGCTTCGAGCTGATCACCGAATCTCCCGGTCAGGTGGTCTACCTGACCCCCTCGACCCTCGAATCGAACCGCATCTACTTCGGCGCCACGGGCGGGATCGGCCGCCTCCAGCGCAAAGGCCAACAATGGACACTACTCGATGTCTCGCCCAACTCCACCGGCACCCGAGGGGTCGTCGAATCCGGGCCCTCGCAGTGGTGGCTGCTTGGCCCCCAGAACATCGATCGTTACGACCCCGAAAAGCCCCAGCCCCTCCCCGTGACTCCGGAGGGCGCCGAGATAAGCGCGTTCGGTCTCGGGAAAATGGTGATGCCACTGTTCGGGCAAAACGTTACGTTCGACAATCAGCCTGCATTGGACGCGTGGCTGAAGGGCGACCGGCAACCCACCTTGCAGAGGTGGGGCGACACCCCTTTCATCATCGGTGCCCGGGGCCTGCATCCACTCGACCAGCCAGACTCGCCCTTGGATCCCCTCACTCAAGCCGAGCTCATCCAAGATCGCCGTCTCCGCGTCTTCGCGCCTCTCGACGCCAAGCGCGCCTGGATCGCCCTCAGCCCCAGCGGGGAGGCCGCGCAAAACGGCGTCGGCCATCAACTGCGCGAGATTCAGCGCGACGCGGCCACCCCGCTCCGCATTTTGCCGGCGAGCGTCGCCGAGGTCGGCAAAATCAACAGCCTCCTGCCCGAGACCGGCTCGGATGGCGCCGTGCTCTGGGTCGGCGGTGAAAACGGCTTGCTCCGAATCGCCCTCGACGGGTTGCCGGGCCCCGTCGCGCCCCCCGCCCCTCGGGTGCATCCCACCGGGGATCTCGCCGCCCAATCCCAAGAGCAACCCTTGGCGGCGGATTACGACCAACTGGGCTTCGCCTTCGGCACCCCTGATTTTTCTGCCCATGGACACGTGGTTTATCGGTCGCGGATCGTCGTCGAGGAGAAGGGGGCGTGGACCGCCTACAGCGCTCAACCCCATCGGGACATTGGCCACCTCGACCCCGGCAGCTATCGTTTCGAGGTGCAGGCACGTGGTCGTGACGGGCTCGTCAGCCCGACCAGCACCTTCGCGTTCAGCGTGGCCTCGCCGTGGTGGTTTTCTTGGTGGGGCGGCCTGCTCGCGGTCGCCTCGGCCGCCGGTCTGATCTTCATCGGCGTGCGCTGGGCGGCACAACGCAGCCGCCGCCGCGAACGCCAACTTGAGGCCTTGCTGGCGGAGCGCACCGCCACGTTGCGCGCCAACGAGCGCCAACTCTCCCTCGCCAAGAACCACGCCGAGACCGCCCAAGCCTTGGCCGAACAAGCCAACCGCGCCAAAAGCACCTTCCTCGCCGCGATGAGTCACGAACTCCGCACCCCCTTGAACGCCATCCTCGGTTTCGCGCAGATCCTGCACCGCGAGGACAGCCTTTCAGCCAAGGGGCGCGCGCACCTCGATGTCATCGGTCGCAACGGCAAACACTTGCTCGGCATGATCAACGAGGTGCTCGATCTCTCCAAAATCGAGGCGGATAAAATGACGCTGGAGCCGGCGCCGTGCTCATTGCACCGTCTGGTCTCCGAGCTCGCCCAGATGTTCCAACTGCGCGCGTCCGAGCGCGGGCTCGCCTTTCGCCTCGAACTCGCCCCCGACGTCCCGTCCCGCGTCATCGCCGACGAGTCGAAGCTGCGCCAGGTCCTCATCAATCTCCTCGCCAACGCCATCGAGCACACCACCGCCGGTGAGGTCATCCTCGCCCTCCGCCGGGAAGGCCCCGGCGTGCGCTTCGCCGTCAGCGACACCGGTCGCGGCATCGCCGCCGCCGAACTGGAAGCCATCTTCGAACCGTTTCAGCAGACTCGCACGCACGATGTCATCGCGGCCGCGACCGCCAAGGGTAGCGGACTCGGGCTCCCCATCAGCCGCCGGCTCGTCGGCCTGATGAAGGGCCTGATCGAAGTCGAATCGACGCTGGGACGCGGCAGTTGTTTCCACTTCACGCTTCATCTTCCCCTCGCGCCGCCCGCCGCCGATTCGGCTCCGCCGTTTCGCATCATCGGCTATCGCGGCCCCCGCCGCCGCGTGCTCGTCGTGGACGATGTGGACACCAACCGCGCCCTCCTGCAGGAGTTGCTGAGCCTGCTCGGCTTCGAAATCATCGAAGCTGCCAACGGCGAAGCGGCCGTCGCCGCCCAACGCAAACATTCCGCCGATCTCGTGCTGCTCGACCTGCACCTGCCCGACATTGACGGCCCCCAAGTCGCCGCGACCCTCCGGCAATCTGAACCCCGCCCGCGCCTGATCGCCATCAGCGCCAGCGTTTACCATTTCGACCAGTCCTCCGCCCAGCGCACCGGTTGCGATGCCTTTGTGCCGAAGCCCATCGAGGAGTCGCAACTGCTCGCCCGCATCGCCGAACAACTCCACCTGGAATGGCTCACCTCCGCCACTCCGGCCCGCGATCATCCCTGGAGCAGCGAACCGCCCCCGGAGCTCTCGACCGACGAAATCCTCACGTTGCCCCGCCCGCCCATCGCGGATCTCGAGTCCTGGCTGGAGCACGCCCGCCGCTCCGACCAACGCCGCCTGCGCGCCCAGATCGCCGCCGCCCCGGCCGACGCTCCCGGCGCGGATTTCCGCCGCGAAATCGACCGCCTCGCCGCCAAATTCCGCACCGGCACCATTCGCGAAATCCTCGCCGCCGCCCTCCAGCGCGACCCACCGTCCCCTGACTCGCCATGCCCCTTACCACCACCGGCTCCACGCTCCTGATCGTCGACGACACGCCTGACAACATCGCCGTGCTCTTCGACTATCTCGCCGAAGCCGGCCACCGCGTCCTCGGTTGCGAGAGCGGCGCGGCCGCCCTTGAGACGCTCGAAATTGAAGAACCCGACCTGATCCTGCTCGACGTGATGATGCCCGAACTCGACGGGTTCGAAACCTGCCGCCGCATCAAGCAGATCCCCGCCGGACGAGATGTGCCCGTGTTCTTCATGACCGCACTCGACGATCCCATCGACAAGGTGCGCGGCCTCGAAGCCGGCGCCATCGATTACCTCACCAAACCGGTCTTTCCCGAGGAAGTCCTGAAACGCGTGCAGGCTCATCTCGAGATCCGCCGCTTGCGCAAAACCCTGCAGGAACAGAACGACCGGCTCGATGCCGCCCTGCAACGCAGCATCACCGCTGAAAACCACCTGCGCGAAACGCTCAATCAAGCCCTGCTCATCCTTCACCGGCCCTCCCTGAAGGTGCTCTTCGCCACGCGCCAAGCCACCGCCCTGCTGGCCGCGCCCAGCGATCTCGACCACTTGCGCGAAGCCACGCGACAAAACCAGCCCACCGTCCGCACGCAGGCGGGCCTCGACTATGAACTCGACTATGGCGCCGAAGATCCGACTGCCGGCACGCTCCTGCTTACCCTGCGTCCGTGCCGCCAGCCGCCGACCCCCGCCGATCTGCGCGCGCTCGGCCTGACGCCCCGCGAAACGGAGATCCTCTTCTGGGTTGCCCAAGGCAAAACCAGTCCCGAGATCGCGATCATCCTGCGCATGCAGGTCTGCACCGTGAAAAAACACGTGGAGAATTTTCTCCCCAAGCTCGGCGTCGAAACCCGCCTCGCCGCCGCCCTCCAGGCCCAGGAGTTACTGAAGACCGTCTGACTTGTCAGACGGCCGGAGCGCTGGCCGTCTGCGCCGCCGCATCATCGCGCCCATCCCGGCAAATCCGCCGAGCAGCATCGCACCCGACGCCGGCTCCGGCACGGCAGATGCCGTGTAGTTGTAAGTCAACGACACCGCTCCCGAAGTGATCACGTCAAACACCGCACTGCCACTTACCTGAACCGTGACCGGAGACGCATACGACAAACCGAAGGACGTTGCTCCCGCGACCGCGTCGAGCAGCCGTGGATCGTAGGTCTCCCCCGCCGCGGAAACCAAGAACGTCGTCTCAGAAATCGTCGGCACTGAATACGCTACCGCCGAACCCGGCGCGCCACCGCGGGAATTTCCGTTTCTCACGGTGGTGTAGCTGATTCCGTTCAGCGTCAAACCGCCATCCAGCTCGATCAGCACCGAGCCGCCCGAGCCCCCGAACGTTCCATCCACTGCATTCGCCAGATTCCAGCTGACCACAAAACTATCCAACGTGCCCAGACTGGCATCGAACGGAGCAAAGCTGCCCGTGAAGAACGACGAACCGACATGAGTGAACGTAGTGGCGGCCGCCTCATTGTAGTTCTCGGTAAAATTGAACTCAACGGTCTGAACCGTCGTTTGCGCATGGGCCGGGAAAGCCCCACAAAGGCCGAACGCCGCAGTCAGGAGTCTGATAGATTTCATAGGTCAAAAAGTCGCCATCCCGCAGCCCCGGAGACGGGTCCGAAAGCAAAGGGAAACCCCCGGGCGGGAATCGCCTTCAGAAGTCGGCAGTCTATCAAATTCCGCCGGGCCCGGGTATTCGTCTTTGGACGAAGAGCCTGCCGCCACGAGTGATCGTTCTTCGGCTTGGAAACAGGGGGCACCGCGCGGTGCGGGCGGGCGTTGCCCCCGCTGTCGCCGCCGTCACTGTCGGCGACGGCCAGCCGTAGGCCGCTCGCATGATCACGAGATTCTGAATACACGAAAAATCTTTCGCCACGTCTGCAACTTTCCTGCCCGCCGCGGGGTGATGAGAATATCCCAACACCAAAAGGAACTCATCATGAAAAACACCCGCACCGCCCTCCTCGCCGCCACCACCGCCACTTCGGTCATCACGCTCAGCTTCGTCGCCTATCTGGTGGTGGCCCCGGCCGCCCTCGCGGCGCTCGCCGTCATGCCCGTGGTCTTTCTCTTCAACGACTATGCCAAGCCTCGCCGCGGTTACCTCCGCGACCGCGTGACGCGCCGCCACCCTTTGCCGCTCGCCGCGTAATCGTAACCCGATCCCCGCTTCCGCCCTCGCCCGTTTCGCGCCGGGACGTTTTCCTTGGCCCCTCCCCATTCCAAATCCTCCCGCTGTTTCCACGCCGGGAAATCACGATTCCAAAACCGACTCAAATCTCCCAACCTTACCGACCATGAATTCCATGCACGAAATCGACTATCAAATCCACGGCGACGACATGCAGTTCGTCGAAGTTGAACTTGATCCGGGTGAAGCCGTGGTCGCCGAAGCCGGCGGCATGATGTTCATGGATGACGGCATCGGCATGGAAACCATTTTCGGTGACGGCTCTGCCCAGCAACGCGGTTTCGTGGGCGCCCTGATGGGCGCCGGCAAGCGCCTGCTTACCGGCGAGTCGCTTTTCATGACCGTGTTCATGAATCAGGGCGCCGGCAAAAAACGCGTCGCCTTCGGTGCGCCCTATCCCGGCAAAATCATGCCGGTCCATCTCGCGGCGATCGGCGGCGAACTCATCGTGCAAAAAGACTCCTTCCTGTGCGCGGCCAAGGGCGTAAGTGTCGGCATCGCGTTCCAAAAACGCATCGGCGCCGGCCTCTTCGGCGGTGAGGGCTTCATCATGCAGCGCCTCAACGGCGACGGCTGGGCCTTCGTGCACGCCGGCGGCACCCTCTACGAACGCACCCTCGCCCCCGGCGAAACCCTGCGCGTCGATACCGGCTGTATCGTCGGTTTCCAGAATACGATCGACTACGACATTCAGTTCGTCGGCGGGATCAAAACCGCCCTCTTCGGCGGCGAGGGACTGTTTTTCGCCACCTTGCGCGGGCCGGGCAAGATCTGGCTGCAATCGTTGCCCTTCTCCCGCCTCGCCGACCGCATCATCGCTTCGGCTCCCCGCACGGGCGGCAAGTCCCAAGGCGAAGGCTCCGTGCTCGGTGGTCTCGGCCGCCTGATCGACGGCGACCGATAACGCAGATGTAAAAACCCGGCGGGCAAAACTAAGCGCGTGACTCGCCGCATGAACCGCATCTTTCTGCGGGCAGTTCATGCGGCTCTACCAGCGACTTTTCCCCTTCGCCGGCATCCTTGCTCTCACAAGCCTGAAGCTTTCTGGGCAGGCTGCCCAAACCCCCGAGGGAATTGGGGTCGTCCTCGAGCCTTTTCCGGTGGTCGGCACCCGCTTGGGCTCGCTTGAACCCGCGGCCCGGCCCGACGCCGTGGTGCTGGATCGCGAATTGATCGACCACTCCGGGGCGCTCGATCTCTCCGACCTGCTCGGTCGCCTGCCACAAACGTATGGCGGCGCGGCCTCCGGCATCGCCACGGTGCCCAACGGTATGCCTGCCTACGGCAGCGCGACCGCGCTGTTTAATTTTGTCTCGGGCGCCGCGACCCCTCTGCGCCAAACCGGTGTCTCGTCCGTGGGCCTCGGTGGGATCGGCGCCGGCGGCACCCTTGTCCTGATCGATGGCCGCCGCGTCCCGCTCGCCACCCAGGAGGACTGGGGCAGCTCCACGAGTTCGGGGTTTTATGACTTGTCGTCGATTCCGCTGAGTATGGTCGAGCGGGTCGAAGTGCTCCCCCATGGCGCGTCCGCGCTCTACGGTTCCGACGCGGTCGGGGGAGTCGTCAACATCGTGCTCCGCCGGGACTACAACGGCAACGAGCTCACCTTGGGTTTCCGTGCCACCGAAGGTGGAGGCGGATTCGAGCGCCACGCCGCCCTCAGCCGCGGGTTGGTCGAAGGCTCCCTCCGGCTTTTCCTCAGTGTCACCACCCAGTCTCAGCAGGCGTTGAAAGCGTCCCAACGCGCATTCTCCGCCCACCAAGATTTTACCGCTCGTGGCGGCCGAGACCAACGCCTCATGGTGGGCAGCCCGGGAAGCATCATCGCCGTCGACGGCCCGCTCAACGGGGTCACCGACGCCGAGGGCAATCCGACTCGCTACGCGCTCGTCCCCATCGGCCAAAAGGGCGGGCGCCTCACGACGGATGACTTCACCGGCGCCGCCGGTTTCTCCGCCAGCGGACTGCGCTATTTCAACACCGCGCCTTACAAAGACCTGATCGGCGCATCCGACCAGCAGGGACTCCGTCTCACCGCCGACTACACCGTCAATCCGCGCTGGGCTGCGTTTGCCGAAATCAATTGGTCCGATCACTCGAGCACCACCGACCACGAACCACCTGCGGTCGCCGGCGGGGGCTTCGACAGCACCGCCCCCCTGGTCCCCGCCGACAACGTCCTCAACCCCTTCGGTCAGGACGTGCTCGTCGCCCTGGTCCTCGTCGAGATGCCGCCCCGCACCCAATTTGTGGATACGGAGGTATTTCGAGCCGTCGCGGGACTGCGCGGCTTGATCGGTCCGATCTGGCAATGGGAAACCGCCGCCGCCTACAGCCATGAGGATTTCGACAGCCGCACGCTCGACCTGAACACCCCGGCCTTTCTCGCCGCGCTCGCCGACGGACGTTACAACCCCTTCGCCGATCCGACGACGCAGGGTCCGATCAACGCCGGGCTCGTCGACGAGCTGACTCAGACCTCCCGGGTCGCAGGCACTTCGGCCCTCATGACGCTGAATTTTGCCGCGCATGGCCCGGTATTTTCATTGCCCGGCGGCGACGCCAGTCTCGCCCTCGGCTTGGAGGCCACGCGAGCCGTCCGCCACCGCCGATCCACCGACCCGGTTTTCGGTCAGCCGGCCGAATTTGAGGGCAATCGCACTACCTCCGCCGCCTTCACCGAGCTGTATCTGCCGCTGTTCGGCGGCAACGATGCCCCGCCCTTGCTGCATCGCTTCGGCGGACGCTTCGCCGTTCGCTACGAACGCACCGATGTGTTTGCCGAGACCTCTCCCTCCGCCGGTCTCTATTGGCAACCTTGGCCGCTCCTGCAGTTCAACGCCAATTACGCCGAAGGCTTTCGCGCCCCGGCCCTCAGCGAACTCGAAAACGTCGTCTATACCACCACCTCCACGATCATCGATCCGCACCGGGCCGGCGAAAGCTACACCGTCAGCATGCAACGCGGCAGCAACCTCAACGTGAGGCCCGAAACCTCCCGCACCTATCAGTTTGGCGTCACCTTACAACCGCCGCCTCTGCCCGGCCTGCGTTTCCGCGCCACCACCAACGAAACGTATTACGAGAACAAGCTCACGGTGCTCCCAGACCAGACCCTCATCGACTTCGAGTCGCGGTGGCCGACCCGCATTGAACGCGACCCGGCAGGCCGTATCGCCACCGTCGACGCAACCACCATGAACTTCGGCAAGGTCTATCTCCGGCACATCGGCCTAAGCCTGTCCTATGAACGTGAATACGCCTCGCTCGGCCGCCTTAAGCTCAACATCGATGCGTCCCGCCAGCTCGACTACCGCGTCGAAAGCCGTCCCGGGACCGCCGCGACGTCCTACGCCGACGGCACCGACACCGCGTCTCCGCCCAAATGGAGCGGCTTGGCTAGCTTGCAATGGCGACGGATCGCGTGGGACGCCGTTCTCCTGGTGAATCACATCGCCGGATACGATAGTAACGGCACCGGCACGTTCCTCGACTACGCCACCGCCTATCCGTCATGGACCACGCTCGATTTTCGCATCGGCTACACCTTCCCCCGGGGATTCTGGCGAGACTGGGGAAAGGGCGCCCGTCTCCAGCTCGGCGTCGGCAACCTCACGGATCGCGCCCCGCCCTTCGCCAACACCGTCTACGGCTACAACCCCAGCCTGCACTCGCCCCTTGGCCGGACCTACGATTTTAACCTGCGGCTACCCTTCTGACACAAACATCGCCGCAACCGAATCGGTAGTCCGATCAAAGGTGCGCCTGCGACCGCCACCTCCTTACCAACCGCGCCGCGCCACGTCCGCGCGCAGCGCCTTGCCCAGGCTCCAGCACATCAGCAGCAGCACGAAGGCAAACGGCAGGCCGGTCGTGATCGACGCCGTCTGCAGCGCGACCAGGCCGCCACCAAGCAGGAGCGCCGCCGCGACCCCGCCTTCGAGCAGCGCCCAGAAGATGCGTTGCGGCATGGGCGGATTCGTATTCCCACCCGCCGTGATGATATCGATGACCAACGACCCCGAGTCGGAACTCGTCACGAAAAACGTCACCACCACGATCACGCCCAAGCCAGAAGCGATCGTGCCGCCCGGCATGGTCTTGAAGAGCTCAAACAACGCCACCGGCATGTTATCCTGCACCACGGCGGCCAAACCACCGCCGCCGAAAAGCTCCTGATGCAGGGCCGCGTTGCCGAAAAGCGACAGCCACAAAAAGGTGACCAGGGTCGGCACGAGCAACACGCCGAGCATGAACTCGCGGATCGTGCGCCCCCGCGAGATCCGCGCGATGAACATGCCCACGAAGGGTGACCACGCGATCCACCATGCCCAGTAAAACACCGTCCAGCCATTCTGCCACTTGGTGCCTTGATAGGTTTCCGTCCACGTGCTCAACGCGAGGAAACGTTGCGCATACTGCCCCATGTTTTGCACCCAACCGTTGAGCTCAAACAGCGTCGGCCCGGCCAGCAGGACAAAGAGCAACAGCAGGAGGGCGACCGCCACGTTAAACTCGCTCAGCCGGCGGATGCCCTTGTCCAAACCCGACACGACCGACGCCGTGGCCATGCCGGTGATGATCACGATCAAAATCACCTGCGTTGACGGCGTCTGCGCGATACCAAACAGGTAATCCAGCCCCGCGTTTACTTGTTGCACGCCGATGCCGAGCGATGTCGCCACGCCAAACAACGTCGCCACCACCGCGAGGATGTCGATCACGCTGCCCAACGGGCCATGCACCCGATCACCAAGCAGCGGCACGAAGGCGGAACGCAGAGTCAAGGGCAGCCCGCGGTTAAACGAAAAATACGCCAAGGCCAGACCGACCAGCGCATAGATGCCCCAAGCATGCAGCCCCCAGTGAAAATAGGTCGTGCGCATCGCCGCCACCGCGGCCTCTGAGGTGCCCGCGATCACATCCGCATGCGGCGGATCCACGAAGTGATAGAGCGGCTCCGCCACGCTGAAAAACAACAGTCCGATGCCCATCCCCGCACTGAACAGCATCGCGAACCAACTCGCGTAGCTGAAGCTGGGCTTCGCGTCGTCGCCCCCCAGCCGGATACGCCCGGCCGGACTCAGCAGCACCACGAGACCGAAGAGGAGAAACACATTCACCACCAACACGAAGAACCACCCCGCCGACTCGGCGATCATGCCCTGTAGATCGGCGAAGAACGTGCCCGCCGTATCCAACGACAGGAGACTCCCCACGACCATCAGGATGATCAGACCCGCCGACCCAAAAAAGACCGTCGGGTGCAGATCCAGTCCCCAGCGCGCGCCCACGGTATTGCCGTGACCGTAGGCGCGCGGCGTCCCGCTGTCGCGGGAGGTCGACCCGGGAGCGGAGGGTTCTGCGGCGGTCGGCTTCATGCGCTTTTGGCGAAATGCAGAATCCCCCAGGCGAGCGCGCCTTGGCGTCCGGCCTGCACCCACTTGTCCAGGCCGGCCTTCATGCGCTCGCGATAGTCTTCCGTGCACACCTCGCGCAGCGCTTCCTCCCGCGCCTCCAGCACCGCCTTCACCCGCGCATAGTGCCGCGGCAGCTGGTGGCTCAAATTGTCGATGTCACGCTCCGCCCAGCCGAGATCGGCCGCATAACGACGATAGGTCGCAAAGCTGCCCACCGACGGCAGGTTGATGCGGGCCAGAACCGGCGCCAGCACCTCGGGGTCAACCACTTCGGCCTGCATCGGATCCGTGAATACAAAGTCGCCGCCCGGTTTCAGCACGCGATCAACCTCGGCAAACACGCGGTCGCGCCGACCGCTGTGCAAGATCGCGTCCTGCGACCACACCACGTCGAAACTCGCGCCCTCAAACGGCAGGTCCTCGAAGCTGCCGTCCACGACGTTGATCAGATCCGACAGCCCCTGCTCGGCGGTGAAGCGACGGTTACGCTCGTTCTGCACCGTGGAGAGATTGAGGCAGGTGACATGGAAGCCCTTTTCACGGGCGAGGAAGCGCGCCGCGCCTCCGTAGCCGGCGCCGATGTCGAGCACCCGCGCCCCCTTGGGGAGATGCGCCAGACGCTGCGCCATGCGTTCCACCGTGCGGCGGGAGGCGTCGACGATGGCATCGTCTTCGGACGCATAGAGGCCGACATGGATGTCTTCGCCTCCCCACACGTGGAAATAAAAGTTATCCGCATCGCCGCTGTCGTAGTAGTCGCGGGCTTGTTCGACGACGTTACTCGCCGCGCTGCCACCGGAAGAAGGAAAGGAAGAATCGTTTGTCATGCTGGATCGGGGCGGGTTCAGACCTTGGAGTTCAACGCGGCGGTCGCCTCGGCCTCGGCGGCCCATTCCTCGTCGTTGAGGTAGCGTTTTTCAGCGATGTGGATGAAGAAGTCCGGATCGTCCTGCCGGTAGGTTTCCTGGAAGTCGGCGTAAGAGTGGATGGTTTGGAAACCGACCTCCTGCATGAGCTTCTCCACGTAGGTCTTGCGCAGCGGGAACATGTTCAGGTTATAGGTCGAGCCATCGGGAAACTCGTAGCGGAAACGGGCGAGACCCTCATCGACGTGCTCCGGCTCCGCCTTGACGTTATCGCCACAGTAGTAAAAGGCGTGCTTCGACTTGAAGCCGTCGTCGAGAATGGCGTCGTAGTTACGCTGATCCAAGATCAGCACGCCGTCGTGATTCAGCGCCGCGTAGAACTCCGCCAACGCCTTGCGGCGGTCGCGCTCGCTAAACAGATGCGTGAACGAATTGCCCAGGCAGATCACCGCGTCGAACTTCCCGTGCACGTCCCGGTTAAGCCAACGCCAGTCGGCTTGCACCGTGCGGAGGATGTGGCCGTGATCGGTGCCGTTCTTGAACGCTTTGGCCAGCATGTGCGGACTGCCATCGGCGCTGACCACCTCGAAGCCGGCGTCGCGCAGACGCACCGAATGAAACCCGGTTCCCGTAGCCACATCAAGGATACGCTTGGCGCCGCGCTTCTTGAGCTCGTCGATAAAGAAACGGCCTTCGCTCTCGGCCCGCGCCTTCCAGTCGATGAGCTCGTCCCATTTCTCAACGAAGCCATGAACGTATTCAGACTTATATTTGTCGGTTTCGCGGATCTCGGTCGGGTTCTGGCCGTAATCTTGAGTGAGCTCGTGAGGCAGCGGTTGATTTTTCATGGACATAGAGTTCTGGGCGTTAGTTTGCCCCCCGCATTCGCCGAGACCCGCCCCGCCGTCACTCCCGCAACAAACGACCGAACCCCGGAACTGCCGTGGCTTAAATTCACCCCTCCCGTGGCCTTGCCCCGCGAAAAGAAGCGGTGGTCAGGCGATCGGAAAAATGGACAACGGGAAAAGCCCGCCGCCGCCGGTGAAATCAAAACAGAGATAGCAGTAAACGCTGGGGGATTAACAAAGATAACAGGACACGGGGCCGACTACTCGACCGTCCTGTCTCGAAGGACGTTGACGAAACGCCCGCCCGCCCGGTCCGTCAACCGTCGTCTCCCCTTGTCGGCAATTCGTCACGTCAACGAGATGAGCGATGAACAATCATTGCGACCGCTCATCCCGCTCGCGCCACCGCCCGTCATTCGCGGATTGGCTCCGATCACTTTGCCACTCAAGCTGATGGGGCCATGAAAACCTCCTTCACCTATGGCGCCGGCATGGCGCTCGCCAGCGCGCTTCTCGTTTTTGCGCTCTACTTCCTCGGCTTCCACTCCGACGCCGCCAAGTTTCCCACCGGCCAAAAGATTCAGATGATCGCGGGCATCGTGATCTTGGTCGGCGGTTTGGTCCTCGGCATCCGCGCCCGCCGCGATGAAACCCCGGCCGACGAACCATTCGGTTATGGCAAAGCCTTGGGCGCCGGCACGCTCATCGCGTTGTTCTCTTCGCTCCTCGGCGCGGTGTTCACGTTCATCTACGCGAGCTTCATCAACCCCGGATTCCAAGAGGTGCTCGTGCGGTCCGAAATCGCCAAGCTTGAGGCCAAGAACTTGCCGGCTGATGCCATTGAGGGCGCCGAAAAATTTATCCGCATGATGTCGAATCCGGCGGTGTCGATGGTGGCAGGCTTCATCTTCGGGTTCATCATGTCGTTCATCGCCGCGCTCATCGTTGCCGCGTTCATCAAGCGCTCCGCCCAAGTCCAACCGCCGCCCCTCGCCACCGCGTAGCCTTCCCCGCCTGCCGCCGCCCCCCGCCATGAAACGTTCCCTTGTCACGTTCACCCTCACCGCACTCATGGCCGGGCTGGCGGCCTGTTCCTCCCCGATGGCCCGCGAGTCGAACGACCACGGTCAAAAACGATTCGAGCAACAGCAAAAGCGCTACCCGGATCGTCATAGCAGCCAACAAGAAGCCGACGCCGCCGAGCGGCTGCGCCAGGCCGAACGCAATGGTTCGTGATGCATCCGCTCCCGAGCACCGCTTGGGCAGTCGCGCTGCCTCTGGTTACGTTAACCGCGTGCTGGATCCCCGCGCCTGAATTCGACGCGCGGCTCGACCTCAAGGGCTATACCTTGACCCAAGCGCTCGAGCGCAACCTCATGAGCAATCCCGAGGATGTGCCGCCGCCCGCGGGCCTCGTTTTCGCGAGTCCGGCCCCCTTTTTTCCGCTGAGCGAAGAACATTCCTTCCCCCGCCACGATTCAGCCCAAGCCGAGCGGGCCGTGCAATCGGCCGCTCACCACGGGGCTTCGGTGCTCGACTCACCCCTTCGGCCCTAGCCCCACGCTGGCGCGCACGCGTTGACCGCAGGCGGCCGCGACCTCATCAGCCGACCAGCCCAGCCATGCCGCGGCGTTCTCGGCGGCGAGATCCATCGTCAGGGAAGAGCCGGCCAAGCCTCCCTTGCCGGGTCCCCTCACCACGCGAACGACGCGATCTTCTCCGGTTTCGATTTCCACCCGCCCGATGCGGTAGTGTCCCGGCACCGCCCCGGCCGCCGCCATGCAGTCGGTCGTGAACAGCACCTTGCCCTGTGGTTTTGCACGCACAAAATTCCGCAATACCGTCGCAGGAATGTGGATACCGTCCGGAATGAACACCGCGTCGAGTTCGTCGCGGGCGAGCAGACGCTGAATGATGTTGTTGTGTCGCGGCAGCTCCAACGGCACGCCGTTGCCGAGATGCGTGCACATCGACAGACCAGCCGTGATGGCCGCATCAATCTCCGCCTCGCTGGCGGCGGAGTGACCAATCGCGACCCGCGTTCCGGTCGCCGTCACATGCGCGATATACTCGCACGACCCCGGCAACTCGGGGGCGATCGTCACGAGGCGGACGCGTCCCCCTGCCGCCGCCTGCAGGCGGTCAAATGCCAGTGTGTCCGGCGGCACCATCAGTTCCTTCGGGTGCGCGCCATGATAGCCCGGTTCCGCGCTCATATGCGGGCCTTCGAGGTGATAACCTTCGACCATCGCCGCGATCACGGGATCGGCGGCACGGTAGCGCTCCACCTGCTCCAGCTTCGCGGCCAGCGCATCGACCCGGTCCGTGATCAAGGTCAACAAGATGCCGCCGGTGCGATGACGCCGCAGGGCATCCGCCGCGCGGCGCAAATCGGCCTGCGTCATCGCCGCGTCCTGGAAATCGATCCCGGCAAAGCCGTTGACCTGCAGATCAAAATAAGGGGTGGCCGCACCGTTGTCGTCATTCATGGTTTCTTGCATTTCCACTGCGTTCAGAAGCCCATGCTCGCGCCACCATCGACGGGCATCACGCTGCCGGTGATGAAGCGGGCAGCCGGCGAACACAGATAAGCGACCGCCCACCCCACATCCGCCGGATCACCCAAGCGACCGAGCGGCGTGCGGCCGAGGATCTTCGCTTTGCGGGTGGGGTCGCCGTCGAGCGCCTTGCGCGACATCGCCGTCTCGATCCACCCCGGGGCGACGGCATTCACCCGAATATTGGCCTCGCCCAGCTCGACCGCCAACGCACGCACGGCGCCGGTGAGGCCCGACTTCGCGACCGTGTAGGCCGAGACCTTCGGGATACCGAACAGCGCCGCCATCGAACTCATGAACACGATGCTGCCGCCCCCCGCCGCGCGCATGCCCGGCTCCAACGCCCGACTCAGCGTCAGCGCCCCCATCACATGCGTTTGAAACACGCGCAAAAACTCTTCCTCCGTCGTCTCGACAAAGGGCTTTTTGACGTGAATGCCCGCGTTGTTGATCAACAGCGTGATCGGGCCGTGCGCCGCCGTGAGCTGCGTCACCGCTGGAGCGATCTCGCGCGTGACCGTCACATCCATGACGTGCGGGATGACCGCCGCGCCGAGCCCGGCCGCAGTCTCGTCCAGGACTTCGGCACGACGCCCGGTGATGATCACCTTTGCGCCGGCGGCGACGAGGCACTGCGTGACGGCCCGACCGATACCAGTGCCGCCGCCCGTGACCAGGGCGGTGTGCCCATTCAGTGAATACGATGAGAGGTCGTTCATGATGCGGAAGCGACGGGATTGCGCCGGGCCGTGGAGGCGCCGGAGCCGCGCTGCACCTGCTGCAAGGCTGCGCGCATGTAACCGAGTGCAAAGGCCATGCCGGCGTGCCACGGCGCGTCACAGCTCATCTGCGGCGCGTGGTCGGGGATGATTACGCCGTCGAAACCCGTGCGGTGCAAAATCTCGACGATGCGCAGCATGTCGATCTCGCCGTCGTCGACGAAGGTCTCGCGATAGGCCGGCACCTTGCCCCGCACGTTGCGGAAGTGCACGTAGCCCAGCCGGCCCTGCCTCGCGTAGTCTTCAGTCGAAGCGTAAATATCGCCTTCGGTCATCTCGGCCAGCGAGCCGAGGCAATACTCCAGCTTGTTCGCCGGGCTCGGGTTGATGTCGATCAAGCGCTGATAAAGCGCCGGCTGATAAACGA
>CAXBDS010000090.1:0-19017 GCA_963974355.1 uncultured Opitutaceae bacterium | reverse complement strand
TGAGCGAAACAAGGATCTCGGCGTCGTTGGAGCCGACCGTGGAGCCGTCGCCGTTGGCCGTGTTGGACGGACTGTTAGGCGGGCCGATGATGTCGATGATCGTGCCGAGTTGATCGGCCGGCACGATCTCGCGGATCGACGCTTCCACGCGAGAGAGGCGACGCTCGGTTTCCTCAATGCGCGTGCCAGCCGGGGCACGCATGTGCAGGCGAAATTGGCCGGCATCCACACTCGGGAAATAGTCGCGCCCCAGAAACGGCACGACGCAGGCCGACACGCCCATGACAACGACCGCAATGCCCACCACGATCACCCGATGATCAAGCGACCACACGAGCAGGTTGCGGTAACCGGCGCGAAAGCGCTCGAAGTGGCGGTTGAAACGCACATGCACGCGCCAGAAAAGGTCCCCCTGCCGCAAACTCGCATCGTCGCCCTGATCGTGCAGCAGCTTTTGCCCGCGCATCAAGTAATGCACCATCGTCGGCACCACGGTGCGCGACAGGAAATACGAGGCCAACATCGCAAAGATCACCGCCATCGCCAGCGGGCTGAAGAGATACTTGGCGGTGCCTTCGAGAAAGAAAACCGGCACGAACACGATGCAGATACACAAGGTCGCCACAAACGCCGGCATCGCGATTTGTTGCGCCCCGTCGAGGATGGCCGTGATGAGCGGTTTCCCCATCGCGAAGTTGCGCTCGATGTTTTCGATCGTGACCGTCGCGTCATCCACGAGGATGCCGACCGCGAGCGCAAAGCCCCCCAATGTCATCACGTTGATCGTTTGCCCGCAGGCGTTCAGCACGAGAATCGAAACCAGGATCGACAACGGAATCGAAAGCGCGACCACGAGCGTATTCCGCCACGTGCCGAGGAAGAGCAGGATCATGCCCGCGGTGAGCGCGGCCGCCAGGATCCCTTCGTGGATCACGCTATCGAGCGCCGCCCGCACGAAACGCGACTGATCGAAGAGCAACTTTACATCCAGCTCCGGCGGGAGGGTCGTCATGATGCGCGGCAGCGCCGCGCGCACCCGTTCGATCACGTCGAGCGTGGAGGCGTCGCCGTTTTTCAAGATGGTCACGAGTGTGCCGCGCGTGCCCTCCTGCCGCACGACGTTGGTCTGCTCGGCACTGCCGTCACGCACCTGCGCCACGTCGCGCACGTAAACCATCGTGCCGTTCACCTCGCGGATCGGCATCTGGTTCAACCCGTCGACGATACTCGGGCTGTTGTTGGTCTGCACGGTGTATTCGCGCTCGCCGATTTTCACCGTGCCGGACGGCAGGATCACGTTTTGCGCGTTGATCGCCGCGCTCACCTCGGAAGGCGTCAGGCCGCGCGCCTGCAGTGCCGCCGGATCAAGATCGACCGAAATCTGTCGCACGCGCCCGCCGGTCGGCAAGGGCACGGCCGCGCCTTGGACAGTCGCCAGCGGCACACGCAACGACGTCTGAGCAATATCATACAGCCGCCCTTCCGGGATGGTTTGGCTGCCGATGCCGAGCTGGAGGATCGGCACGCTCGACGCGTTGAAGCGGATGATGAGCGGCGGCGTGGTGCCGGGCGGCATATCCTTCACCGCGCGTTGGCACACCGCGGAAATCTGCGCGACCGCCGCGTCGATGCTGCCTTCGGGATGGAGGAAAACCTTGATGACCGCCACGCCCGGTAGACTTTGCGATTCAATGTGTTCGATGTCGTTGACCAACGTCGTGAAGCTGCGCTCGGTCGACGTCACGATGCGGCTTTCCATCTCCTCGGCCGAGAGCCCGCGATAAGCCCACACGACCGCCACCACCGGGATATCGATGGACGGAAAGATGTCCTTGGCCATCCGGCGGTAAGCCACCGAACCCATGATCAAAATCAGCAGCGCCATCACGGTAAACGTGTAAGGACGACGAAGTGCCAAGCGGACAATCCACATAGAAGCGACTCGGACGCGCCAATTGTGCCAGCTTGGGCAGGTGCGAAACGATACAGCGCGGTCTGTTAGGGTTAATTAAGTCCCGTGCTTAACACTCCCCGGTCTGGAAATCCGGGAGAATACTTACTTGGCGTCACGTCGCGCGCCACTCGACGGCCGTTACCCTTGATTCGGTAAATCGGCCTCGGCCTCGGCTTGCAACAACGCGATTTCTTCCGGTCCGCGGTAGTGCACGGCCCGCCACCCCGCGGCCCGGGCGGCCATCACATTGCCGAGCCGATCATCCACCAAGCAAAGTCCTTGGGTCGTCCCCAGACTCACTTCCACCGCGGCATAAAACGCGGCGTGCGGCTTCATCACCCCCAGGTCTCCCGAGGCAAACAGCCCGTCGAATTCCGCCCGCAAACCCAACTCGTTCCAGAGGTAGTCCGCCCGATACCTCTCCTGGTTTGTGCCCAGCACACAACGCGCTCCCTGCACCCGCAGCTCCCGCACCACCGCGAGCAACGGCTCATTCACCTGCGTTTCATGGCTGAACCAAAATTCGAGAAACGCCTCCGTCGATTTCGGCCATCCCCAGCCCGGCAACCACGCGGCCAACTCCGTCTTCAGATCGCGTCGGCCCACCAGACAGTCGCCAAACGGACCGGCAAAAAACGGCGCCAAGCAGGCGACCGAGATGCCGTGCTCCCGCGCCAAAGCGACGCCGAAGCTGTCGCCGGTCACGATCACCCCATCCACATCGAAGACCCACGTCGTCATCACCACCCAACCCATCCCGGTCGCCCGCCGAGGTCGAGCCCCCTTCCGCATCCGCCGTTCCGCCGCGCGCCGGCTCCCGCCGCTCTTTTTCCCTCGCGCCAAATCCTGCAACCACATGCGCTGACGCCGGTCGTCACCTGCCTCCGGTTCGCCTTTTTCGCCTGCTTCCATGCCCGAATCTCCCACTTCCCCCGCCGCCCGCGATCCTTTGGAAAATTTCCCGCCCGAGGTTCGCGCCGCCCACGAACGCTGGCTCGCCAACAAGTCCCCGACCGATGCCGACATCGTGATCCTCGCGGTCATCCGCGACTTTGTCCCCTCCGGCGAAACGACCTCGCGGCCAGCCGGCGCACCGCTCACCGATGATGCGCACCTCATCAATGACCTGGGCTACGACTCCCTCGCGATCGCCGAAGTCGTTTTCTTTCTCGAAGACATTTACGCCGTGCGGGTGAACCTCGAAGAACTGCAGGACGTCGCCACCATCGGCGACCTGCGCCGCCACCTTCGCGCCCGCGTGGGCGACGCTTCCGCCTGATGTCCGCCTCGTCCGATTCCACGTGTCCGGTCATCACCGGCTTGGGCTTCATCCCCAGCATCGGCCTGGATGCCGCCAGCGTGACTGCGAGTCTGCGCGCCGGCCGCCACGGCATGACCCTCGTCGATCTCGCGGGTAATCCCAACGTCGGCGTGAAGGTCGCCGCGCCCGTGCCCGAATTCGACGTCACCGATCCGTCGTGGCGGGCCTGGCATTGGCCGACCCGCTACGACATTCCGCGCGAGACCCTGCGTGGCCTCGCCCCCCACGGCATTTATGCGTTTTGCGCCATCCAACAGGCGCTCGACCACGCCGGCCTCACGCCGGCCGATCTCACCGATGGCACCACCGGCCTGTTCTGCGCGTCCGCCGGCTCGGCGTTCTTGTTGCACCACCATATGCAGCAGATGCAGGCCAACCGCTACGAACGGAGCAACCCGCTCGCGGTCGTGAGCTCGATTGCCGGCACCCTGAATTTCAACCTCGCGGCCCACTTCCACATCGCCGGCGCCGTCACCGGATTTTCGTCGGCCTGCGCGTCGTCGAGCCACGCGCTCGGCTACGCCTTCGACGAGATCCGCCTCGGCCGTCAGGAACGCATGATCGTGGTCGGCGCCGAAGACCTGAACGCGGAATCACTGCTGCCCTTTGACGCCATGCGCGCCTTGTCGCACGCGACCGATCCGGCGACCGCCTCACGTCCGTTTGACGTCGGGCGCGATGGGTTTGTGGGCACCGGCGGAGCGGCCGCCTTGATCGTCGAATCCGCCGCGTGCGCCGCCCGCCGCGGAGCCCGCCCCCTCGCCCGGGGGCTGGGTTGGGGGCAAGCCGCCGATGGCTACAGCGTCGCCACCTCTCACCCCGAAGGCGCCGGCCTGCGCTCGGCGATGGAGCGTGCGCTCCGCGCCGCCGCGCTGGCGCCGGCCGATATCGACTACATCAACGCCCACGCCACCTCGACGCCCGTCGGCGACCGGGCCGAAGCCTTGGCGCTGCGCGACGTGTTCACCGCCGCCGGCGCCCGCCCGGCCATCAGCAGCACCAAAGGTCTCACCGGCCACGGCCTCTCGCTCGCCGGAGCGATGGAAGCCGCCTTCTGCGTGCTCGCCCTGTCGGAAGGCTTCATTCCGGGTAACGCTCATTTGGATACGCCCGACGACACCTGCGCCGGCCTCGATCTGCCTCAGGCATCCCGCGACATCGCGCCCAAAATCGTGCTGAACAACAGCAGCGGATTCGGCGGTAGCAACGTCTGCCACGTGCTCGGCCGGATGTAGCCCGCGACGGCGCAACGCGACCGCTCAGGGCAGCGCGTAACACTCCGCCACGACCACGCCCGTAGATCCGTCGGCGCTGCTCACGACCATCGTGTAGTTTCCGGCGTCCAGCGTCACCCGCACCATTGCGTCACGACTTCCGGCAGACAGCGGAAACGCGCCGACGACCGATGCCTCATCCCTCAAACTCGCGTCCCACCGGTCGTTGGCCGCGACGACCTCGCCGGCCGCGTTGCGCAATTCGAGTTTAGGATCCGCCAAAAAGTCGCCCACGCCAAACGCGCCCAGCGCCGGCCCGACGGCGCGCAACAAAAACGACCGGCTGCCCCCGCGCACGGCGAGCCCCGAGATCAGCACATCCCCGCTGGTGGCGATCCGTCCCCGTGTCGAGAAGTTCACCGCATGACCCGTCTCCGCCGGCGCCTGCGCGGCCGCCACCATCTGCTCCACGAGCGGCGCCATGGCCTCGACCATGAGTTCGTAACCCGCCAGATTGGGGTGCAGCTGGTCCGGCATGAGCGCGTCCGGGATCTTGCCGTCCGTCCCAAAAAAGGCCGGACCCATATCCAGGAACCGCGCGCGGTCGCCGTCGTCGAGCGTGGCCAGGTCGGCATTGATCGCACGAATCCGCTCCATGCGCAGCTCCCACTGATCCACCGTGCCGTTGCTCGCCGTGCGCGGCCCCCGTGGCAAAACGGCCAACAACAACACCCGCGTCTGCGGCAGCGCTTCCCGGATCAGGCCAACGATCTTGCGGTTGGCCGCGATGATCTGGGCGGCCGTGTTCGACTCGGTATTGTTCGTGCCGATCATCAACACCACCACGGCGGGCGCCATGTTCTCCAACTCGTGTTCTTCGATACGCCAGATCAGGTGTTCGGTGCGATCACCACCGATGCCGAAATTCGCCGGCTGATATTTCCCCCACGCCGATTCCCACAACGCCGGCGCCACGGTCCCCCAGCGCTCCGTGATGGAGTCGCCCAGAAACAAGACCCCGATCGGTCCCGCTTTGGCCCGTCGCAAAAACGAATCATGCAACCGGAAGAACTTGGCGTTGCCCGTCTTCGGGATGCCGATGGTCGCATCGGCCGCCTGCGCCGGAGCGATAACCATGAGCAGCACGCCCGCCCGACAGAGCAACCGAACCAATGAGGGGTAGTTCATATTTATCAGCAAAACAGGCCCCGACGTCCCCGTCGATCCCGCAATCCGCCCCGCCGCCAGGCGCGGCGTGCTACTGCATCATCTCCGCCAGCAGAGGCGACATGGCATCGACCCAGAGCTGGTAGCCGGCCGCGTTCGGATGCAGACGGTCGGGCATGATATCGAGCGGGATGTTACCGTCGGCATCCAGGAAGACATGCCCGATGTCGAGATAGCGGATCTTGTCGCCATCGTCCCAGGTGGCCATCTTGGCGTTGACCGCGCTGATGACGGCCATGCGCGTCGTCCCGTCCTCCACCACCCCGGAACCACTCGTGCGGGGACCGCGTGGGAAAATGGCGAGTAACAGAATCTTCGTTTCCGGCAGCGCCTCCTGGATCATGGTCACGATCTTGTGATTCGCCGCCGTAATTTCTTCGGCCGTGTTGCCACCCGTGTTGTTGGTGCCGATCATCAGCACCACCACCTTGGGCGAAATGTTCTCCAACTCCGCCTGCTCGATGCGCCAAATCACGTGCTGCGTCTGATCGCCGCCGATGCCGAAATTGGCCGGCTGATACCGGCCCCAGGCCGATTCCCACAACGCCGGCACCTTCGTCCAGCCCGCCGTGATCGAGTCGCCCAAAAACAAGACGCCCACCGGACCTTCCTGCGCCCGCCGTAAAAACGATGCGTGCGCCTCGAAGAAGCCGGGATTCCCGCGCTTCGGGATGCCGACGCTCGGGTCGGCCGCAAAGGCCGGCACGGCCACAGCACATGCCAGCAAAAGAACAGATCGCAGGGTAACCAGGGGACGAGGGGTCATAGTTATCAACAAAGCGGATTTTCGCGGCCCGTCCACCCCATAACGCCCGCCGCGCCCCAGCGGCGGCACCGAGTTGTTGCACCAAAAGAGGTGCCTCGGGCGGCAAACCTGTCGCACCCTTCTCGCCTTGCGGCGCACGACCTTCAACTTCAACAAAGAGATCCTGCTCGGCGAATGCGGGGCCCTCCTCCTCGCCAACCTCGCGGCCCCCGTCGCCGCTCATTTCACCACCGATCCCAGCATCATCGCATGGGTGGCCGTCGGCGCGACGCTGAGCGGAGGCGCCCTCTTTTGGCTCCTCACGCGCATCTACGATCAGCGCAAATACGCGCAGCTCTCGGCCCGCACCATGGCGCGTGACATCGGCTACTTCACGCCCGCTGCCGTCACGTTCAGCGCCTTGGTTTACAACCCGGCGCTCTATTTCCTCTCGGAGCATTTGCTGCAACGTGGCTCCGGCGTCTCGGTCGCGGTGCTCATCGCGCAGGTTACCGCGTTCTCGCTGTTCCTCGCGTGCCTCAACCTCTACCGCCTCGCCCTCTTCAAGTTCTGGGGCAAATCGCTGTAGTCGCAGGCCTATGGTCGGCGCTCGCCCCCGCCCGCCGCGCCAGCAACCCGCGCAGGGTTTCCTCCTGCTGCGCCGGATCCAGATCATAGGCGATGAGTCTTTCGCGATAACGGGGCAGCGCAGTGAAAAACTCCGCCAGCGTCTCGCGCGTCACATCCTCGGCAAACGCCCCCAAACCCGAATCACGCAGAAAGTGGGCGTTGTGGGTTTGTTCAAACTGCTTCTTCAACGGCACCCCGAAATACGGCTTCTTCAGGTAGATCGCATCGGCAATCAGCGAGAATCCCGTCGTGCCAATGATCGCTTCGCAGCTCGCCAGATCCGCCAAAAAAGCCGGGCCAGGCGCGCGGTAGGTGAGATTGCCGTCCGTGCCGACCCGGCCGTGGCAATACACCACAAACGGGCGCTCCATGCTCCGCAGCACTGTTGTCAGCGCGGGGTTTTCCTTCGTCAGGTAAACGAGCACCGGGCCATCGTGCGACACCGCCAAGGCGCGAATTTCCCGCTGGATAATCGGCGCGACGACATGCACCCGCGGAGCATGCGGCACCGCGCGATGGAAGGATTTCACGATGTAGTCCTCCGCTCCATACGTGACAGCCGCAGTCGTCGCCCGCGCCAGGTAAAACGCCGCCCCGCTCGCTCCGGGCGGACGCGTCAGATGCCGCAGCTCGTTTTGATTGTCCATGCTGATGAGCGGCTTCCGCAGGCCGTGCGCCGCGATCATCGTAAAGGGCTCGTAGGCCGTCAGAAAAACGTCCGGCCGAAATGCCCGCAACTCCCGCCACAGTCGGCGCCCGTGTCGCAGGTAAAACGGGAAGATTCCGAGGTTGCGCCGCAGGGTGCGGCCCAGGGAGAGCCCGGTCGGTCCAAAACACAGATGCACTCCCTCGATGGGCGTCGGCGTAAACCGCGCCAGGGCCCGACAGGCCCGTTCGCCATAGGTGAGCACCTTCACCACATGGCCGTCGCGCCGGAGCATCTCCGCAATCTCGATGGCCTCAAAGACATGGCCCAACCCTTCTCCGGATACCCCGTAAACGATGTTCATTGCCCGCAAGTGGCCAAGCGTCCTTCCGACCCGTGCCCCCATCCCCCTTCGTTCGTTGCAATAGCCATGACCAACTTCACCAAACAGGTCCCGTCACAAGCGAAAACATATTTCGTCCACCCCACGCGGATGCAGCTTAGCACTCGCCAGCCTTCGGTCGCGAGCCGACGATCCCGCACCCGAAAACTCCGCCGATCAGGTCCGAACCGGGCACGGTCGTTCGGTGCAAACCGAGAGCACCCTTCCGCCTCCCTCGTCACGCCCTCATCACCCGTCACTTTGTCGCCATGCCCCACCCGACCCCGCCTCCTGCCACCGATGGTTTCCCCGCCGATCGCGAACTAATCCTCGCCCGCACGCTCAACGCTTCGCGCGAGAAACTCTTTGCGGCCTGGACCACGCCATCGTTGATCACGCAATGGTTTACCCCGCCGCCCTTTAAAACCATCCACGCCGAGATCGATCTACGGCCTGGCGGCGCAAGCAACATCGTGATGCAAAGCCCGGACGGCCATGAATTCCCCAATCCCGGTGTCTACCTGGAGGTCGTGCCTCACGAGAAACTCGTTTTCACGGACGCCTTCACCCGAGCGTGGGTGCCGTCCGAGAAACCGTTCATGACCGCCATCCTCACTTTCGAGGATGCAGGCGAGGGACAGACGCTCTACACGGCGCGAGTCCGCCACTGGACCGTCGCCGACCGGGAAGCGCACGAGAAGATGGGATTTTACCACGGCTGGGGCATCGCCACCGATCAGCTCGAAGCTCTCGCCCAGACGATCTGAGCGCCGGCCGCAGTTGACTGCCATTCGAAACAAACGGCGGCTGAGGCCTTACGGCCGCGGTTCGGCGCTGAGACGCGACATCAGGATCGCCGCGCGTTTCGCCTGCCGGGGGAAACTATCGAGGTCGACCGTCTCACCGGGCGCGTGATCGCCTTTGCTCGACGGCCCAAGCCCGACCAGACCATCCACGTCCTGCGCGACAAACGCGATGTCACCCGCGCCACGCTTGAGCGGATCAAGCGCTTCCATCTGGCGCAAACCCAGGTCGGCGTTGACGACATTGAGCTTCGCCAACAATGCCCGGTTGCCATCGGTCGGCGCCATCGCCGGGTAGCCATCCTGGCCGAAAACGATCTCCGCTTTCGCACCAGGTGACGGCCGCTCGACGATCACTTTCATCTTCTCCCGCACCCGCTCGGTTTGCTCATCGCTCAACGTCCGCATGTCACCACGCGCGATGGCCATTTCAGGAATGATGTTGGTTTTGCCGGAGGCCGTCGCCTCGATGCCATGCGGATCGAGCTCAGCCCGCGCACCACCTGTGATCAGACCCACGTTAAACGTCAGATTCTGCTCGGGCAGCTCCGTGCGAAACGCCGTCAAGGTGCGCGCCAATGCATAGATGGCGCCGTCGCCCGTTCCTTCGCGAAAGATGCCACTCGAGTGCCCCCCTTTCGCCGTCACCGTCAGCGTCCACGAGGAGCTGGACCGCCGCGCGATCGATCCCATGTCCTGGCCGTCCTGAATGGAAAGGCCTTCAAAATCCAACGCCACATCGGCGCGTTGACCCGCCGTGACAAGAGCCGCCCGCGCGATGCGCACGGGATCACCCACGTCTTCCTCGTCGCCGGTGAGGATGATTTCGATATCCGCCGCCTTCAACGTGCCCGCCGCCTGCATGGCGCGTAGGGCCGAAAGCATGACAACCATGCCGCCCTTGTCGTCCCCCGCGCCCGGCCCCGTCGCTTTGGAGCCGTGGCGCTCAAAGGTCTGGAACGGCGAGTTCAGCTCGAAGACCGTGTCGAGGTGACCGATCAACAGCAGGCGCTTGCCCCGACCGTCGCCGCGGTGAGTCGCCACCAGGTGACCGGCGCGCTGCGTCTCTTCCATCGGCACCCATAAAACGGAAAAGCCCAAGGCCTCCAGCTCGGCGCGCATCAGGCGCCCCACCTCCTTGACGCCCGGCAAGTTGAGCGTGCCGGAATTTTGATTCACCAACGTTTCCAGCAACGTGATCATGCGATCCTGCTCCGCGTCGACGACTTCGACCATCTTCCGCTCTGTCACGGAAAGTTCAGCCCGAGCGGGCAAGACGAATCCGGCGGCCAACGTCGCCAGCAAGGACAAGGCAAGACGAGCTTTCATGCTCCGTGTTTGGCGCACAGCGACCCGCCTGATCAAGGTCGTTCTCGCGTGCCCCAATCTCGCGAAATGGACGCGCCCGCATTACCCCTTTGCTTTCAACGTCATTTGGCCACCCGCTGAATGCCCCGTCCTCCCGGCGCCATGGCGCCCGAGACCACAGAATCTCACCGCCATGGATCGACCCGCTTCACCTTCGCCCGAAATCGCCCGCCGCGGCTACGGCCCCTGGCCGCCCCGCCCTTTCCGGCCGGAGCGCGTGCGATTGCTCCCGCCCGAGGCGTTGCGTCCATGGATCCTGCACGAAGACGACGACCTGCTCGTCGTGAACAAATCCGGCGACATCGTCTGCCATCCGTCGAAGTTCGGGCCCACCTCCAGTCTCGTCGGCGCCGCCCGCGCCTACACTCGACTACCCACCATGCACCTCGTGTTCCGCCTCGACCGCGAAACGAGCGGCGTGGTCGTGATGGCCAAACATGCCGCCGCCGCGAGTCGGCTGCAGGCCGCCGTGCAAACCCGCCAGATCGGCAAACGCTACCTCGCCCTCCTGACCGGCGAACTCGCGACCGCCACGACCGTCGACCAGGCCCTCGCCCCCGATCGCGAAAGTCTCGTGCACGTAAAGGCACGCGTCTGCGCCGACGGCAAAGCGGCCGTCTCCCACTTCGTCCCGCTCGCCACCGGCAATGGCGTTACGCTCGCCGCCATCCTCCCGACCACCGGTCGCAAGCACCAGATCCGAGTCCACGCGCAATGGCTGGGCCACGCCGTGGTGGGCGATAAAATTTACGGACCCGACGAACGCCTGTATCTAAAATTCAACGACGACGGCTGGACCCCGGAACTCGCGCAACGGCTGCGCCTGCCCCGCCATGCCTTGCACTGCGCCGAGATCGACCTGCGCCCGGCCGGCGTTGACCTGATTTTTCGCGCGCCTTGGCCGTCCGATCTGGCCGCGTTCACCCGTGATCACCTGCCCGTGATGGAACGACCCACGCTTCCCGACTCCGAGGCAAAACGGTAGCGAAGCCCTTCCCCGTCCCTTCGTCCTTCCCCGTCCCTTCGCGCGTAGAAAGACATGACACGGCTTCGGCGGCCTTCGCCTCCTCGCCAATTTGGCCTCCCTTTAAGCGTGCGTTCGCGGACCGCCATCCTCCTCCTGTCCGCTTTTTCTCATGACCGCCTTCGACACCCGCGAAGTCCGCCCCTTTTCCCTCCCCGGCAAAGTCCTTTCCGCCCAAGCCGAGATCCTCGCCGTGCCCGACGGCTGGGCCTTGTTACCGCCCGGCGACGCCGCCCTCTCACGACGCATCAAAGCCGATGGTCCCTCGTGGACCGTGATCGAAAAGAAGGGCAATAAACGCTTTTCGCGTGGCATCTGGGCGCCCGCGGAACGGATCACGGCGTTGCGCGCGGCACTCGCGGCCGAGCGGGCCGACCCGGCCTACACCCAACAGCTCGAAGCCGGTCGAAAGCGCCGCGCCGTCGCACAAGAAGCCTACGTCGAGGACTTTCGCGGTGCCGTGCTCACCTGGCTCGATTTTGAACCGCGCTATGCAACGCTCGCCGGACAACTGGCGGACCGCATCACGGCGCACGCCGTGCCCGTCGGAAGTGGCACCGTCGCCCGCACCAAACGCATCCCCATCGCGCAGCGGGCGGAAGCCGCGACGATCGCGTGGATGCGCCACCAAACCACCGGCTATGATGGGATGCAGATCGCCCGGATCAAAGGCGAGCGACGCCACGTGCGGCGCCAGCTCGCGCAACGTTCGCAAGCCCTGCTCTCCCGCTACCGCCGCGGCGAGACCATCGCCGCAGCGTCCTGCCCCTTGCAGATCGCGTTAAGCCGACCGGCGGCCCCGTAAGGCTCCCGTTCAGTTCAACCAGAAGCTGAAGTAGATGTAGATGCCGATCACGAGCGCGAGCACCGCGCCCGTGCCGGCCACCTCCGCCCAACCCCAACTCGCTCGGTTTTCGGCCGCCTGCTTGGGCGTCAGCGAACCATAGGTGAGCCCGGCAATCGACGCCGCCGGTTGGGCCGGCGCAGTGAGCGAAGCACCGACCACCGTCACGACGCTGATGAGAAACAACCAGCCGGACGCGTAGAGAAAGTTGTAGTCTCCGATCGCATACAGCAGCCCGCTGTCGCCCAGCGCGCCCGCCCCGGCGAGGGCTTGCAGCGTGAGTTTGATCATGCCGAGCACGAAGCCGCTCACGAGGCCGACGAATGCACCGCGGCTATTGATGCGGGGCACAAACAAACCGAGCAAAAAGACGGCGGTGATCGGCGGCGCGAGATAACCCTGCACGCTTTGCAGGTATTGATAGAGGCCGCCGCCCGAGACGTATTTCATCACTGGAATCCATACGATCCCGGCCACCACGACGAATGCCGTCGCCACGCGGCCGACGTTAACCAGCTCCGATTCCGCCCGCCCCGGCCGCAGCTTTGCGTAGATGTCGACCGTGAAGAGCGTCGCGCAGGAATTGAAGAGCGAGGCCAGCGAGCTCATGAGCGCCGAGAGCAAGCCCGCCACCACGATGCCGCGCAAGCCGGCCGGCAACAGCGAGGCCACCATGGTCGGGAAGACCATGTCGCCATTCATTGTGCCGTCCGCGCGGGACGGAATGTGGATCACGCCCTTGCTATGCAACGCGTAGCCGATCATCCCCGGCACGAGGAAAATAAAGACCGGCAATACCTTCAGAAAACCGCCGAAGATCGCGCCACGACGCGCATCCTGCAGCGACTTGGCCGCCAGTGTGCGCTGCACGATATATTGGTCGGTGCACCAATACCAGATGCCGATGATCGGCGAGGCGATCATCACGCCGAGCCATGGGAAATCCGGATCCGAGAGCGGGCGCCACAGCGCAAACTGTTCCGATTTCGCGCCGAGCACGGTCTGCAATTCACCCCAACCACCGAGCTGCTGGAGCCCGAAAAACGTGATGAAAGCCGACCCGCCGATGAGCAGCAGCGTTTGCGCGACTTCGGTGTAAACCACCGCGCGCAATCCACCGATCACCGTATAAATGCCCGTAAGCACGACCGTCGTTACCGCCCCGATCCAGAACGCGTTTTCCGGCGAACCAAACGTATCGGGCAACAATGTCATGAAGACGATCGCCCCCGCGTAAACCGTGACCGAAACCTTGGTAAAAACGTAAGCCACCAAGGACACGATCGAGAGCGTCCACCGCGATGAGCTGTTGAATCGCCGCTCCAGAAACTCCGGCATCGTGAACACGCCTGAGCGGTAGTAAAACGGCACAAACACCCAGCCCAGCATCAGCATGATCCAGGCGTGCAGCTCCCAATGCGCCATCGCCATGCCGCTGGAGGCGCCGTTGCCCGCGAGACCGACGATGTGCTCTGAGCCGACATTCGACGCGAGCAATGAACACCCGACCACGAACCATCCGATGTTACGCCCTGCCAGAAAGTAGTCCGCCGAGGTCTGGTTCCGGCTGGAGGAATAATACGCGATGCCCACAAGCAGCGCGAAATACACGGCGATGATGATCCAATCAAGGGGTGACATGGCTAAAGCAAACGGGGTTAAGAAACGAATGCGGACCTGCCGCCAAAGGAGGGGAGCCCCGGCGCGCAGCCGAGAAACACACAAAGCGATCAATACGTCGAATCCGGAGACGCGCCTGATCACACATTTTTGGGCCCATCCCAGACCATGCGCTCTGCACCGGCAGGGTTACCTTCGACTATCTGAAAACCCTATCCTCTCGGGGGAACAATACGCGACATGCCCTCAATCTCCGGGTGGCCTAACCCGACATCTACTAGAGCGCTCCGAGCAGGCGACCGGCCGAAAAGGAGAAGCGAAGACCTTTCCGGCAAGAATGATCGGGAATTTTTCCGCATCTGTTCGGAGGTGCCCCCTCAATGCTTCCGCATCATCCCGACCGACGTGGACCGTAACCTTAAACTCAGGCCGCCTCGACCGCCAACTCCCCCCACAATCCGGCACAATTTTTGCCCCCACCCGTTTTAGGCTCTGCCGCGAGAGGATGTCGCGGCTTAGCTAGGCCATCCCCATGAATACATTCCACCACGTCACGCTCCGGGAGGTCGAGCCGGCCGATCTCGATACGTTCTTTGCCCATCAGCTCGATCCTGATGCAAACCGTATGGCGGCATTCGTCGGCAAGGAACCACGAACCCGGGCCGCCTTCGACGCCCATTGGGCCAAGATCCTGACGTCTCCCGACATCACACAACGAACGATTCTGGCCGACGGACGCGTCACCGGTCATGTCGCCTGCTTTCCGGATGAGGACCATCTGGAAGTCACCTACTGGCTGGGGCGAGAGTTCTGGGGACGCGGAGTGGCGACGCAGGCACTGCACGAGCTGCTCCGCCTCGTCGCGGAACGGCCGATTTTTGGTCGCACCGCGAAGGACAACCTCGGCTCGCTGCGCGTGCTGCAAAAATGCGGCTTCCAGATCATCGGTGAGGACAAGGGCTTCGCCCACGGTCGCGGCGAAGACACCGAAGAATACATCCTCCGGCTCGACGCCTGACACCAAAAGGACGAGTGAGCGTAACCGCCCAGCGCGCCTGTCCGTCGCGCCTCACCGTCACCTGCCGCAAGCGGACCAATCTCCAGCGTGGAAGCACTCTCCCCCTAAGCGGAATCGGAAGACCCAGCGACGCTTCGTGTTTTCCTGACCGATATCGGCGGTGACGGAAGCGAGCGGGGCTTGCAGCAAAGCGTCGATTTCGGGCTCGGCGGCGACCGTCGTCCGACCGTAGGCGAGCGCAGCCTCTCCGACACGAAACCCTCGACTGCTTTTGTGCCAGTCATCAACCCGCCTAAATCCGAGCTCTCTGCGCGGCCAGAAACGCGGCTCTACGCGCGGCGCATGGCCGAGCGGTAACGGCCTTCTGGAAGCCTCCCACGCTGGCCCGTATCCGCCCATTCAAAGATCAAAGCCGGTCGCCACGCCTCCACGTCGACGACCCGTGGGTCTTTACCCGCCATGGTGCTCAGGTCCCGTCGCTCTCGATGCACAAACAAAGGCAAACCGCTCCTGGCATGTTCGTCGCGGCGGCATGGATACCGGTTCAACCCGCCCATGAAGCAGGAACGGTGTTCTTGGCGCCAACGCCGCCAGCGCCCCGGCATCCGCCGGTCGCACGAGATCTGCGGAGAGCGTGAAATACCCCGGCTGCCACACCCGCCATAGCATCCCCAGTGCCGCTGCCGCCAGACCGCCCACGCCAAGAGATCAAGGTCATTTCATCCCTCGATTCGATGACGCTCCACCGCCCAGACAGAGCCTCTCCTGCAACCAAAACCAAGCCGCGAGCGATGCAGCCCGCGTGCCGGGAGCACGATGCAAAACACGGCGCAAGGCGCTGAAGATCCGTGCAAAACGCGTCTCCAAGGCAGATTGCCATGCTCAATAAAAGCATCCATCATACTAAATAAAAGCAGCTTACACAATTCAAACCAAGACGGCACGCCGTGAGCATAACAAAGCGGAATCATCCGCGTTTATGACCGTCGTTAGGTCGCAAACGTCGATGTCCCTCCCCTCACGCTCCTCAACTCATCTCTTCTTAACATGATCGCCCTACTCACCTCTCTGCCCGTGGCCGCCATTGGTTTTTCCATCGTCTGGATGCTCTTCGGCGGCGGCCTGTTCGGCGCGGTCGTCATTTACTTCATCGCCAAATTATTCCGCAAGTAAACGGGAGCATCCGACTCGCCGCAGGCCAATGCGGCAGTGCGTCGATTTTTGATGCACGCTTCGTCTTCCCTTCTCCTGAAGACCTGCAGATCCTCGTGGCGAAGGGGCCCTCTCACCTCGGTGCGGACGCAACACCCAAAACGAAAAACGCCCCCGGTTGCATGCGTGGAACCGCGGGCGTAGGCGTTTTAGCTCAAACTTAGCCGCCGCGCGGAGAGCCAAAGCCGCCGATAGAGAGCGCGATGGATAAAAATCCATTCATGGAATGACAGGGTGGCGGGTTGCGAGGCTGCTGAAAGTTACGCGTAGTCGTCTACTGGTTACGCAGCCGGTTTATCCTGAGAGAAGACGGGCACAGAGTAGGCCCCGATTGCAGCGAGGATACGATGAGCCATCACGTCCAACGGCTCCGCAGTCACTTTGATTTCGGGCGCCGCGTGGTTGCTGAAATCGTCTCTGTTGATGCGCACGGCTTCACCCCGCCCGACGACATGCCCTCAGTATAGTTCTCGAATGATTCGGCGGACAGATCGCCCGCCTCAATGACATCCGTCGTCCCGGACGGGGGTTGGAAAAGGCGCCGCAACGGTCTTTCGAACGTGGGTAAATTCGGGATTTTTGAGCAGTTGGTTAAGCCGCACGCGTAGCTGTCGCGTTACGGCCGTGAACGCGACCGCCGCAGACTCACGGCAACCACCAAAGCCATGCCCGCAAGCATGGCGGCGTAACTCGAAGGCTCGGGCACCGCGGAAACGATACTGATATGCTCAAAACCTGTGCCGTCCGTAAGCGTAAGCCCGGAGAAATTTGCCAGTTTGTTGATGAGTGCCTTCTGCGGAGCCGACCGCCCGGAATAATCGAAGATCGCGCCTGTGGCGGTGAACGACTGCACGTCGCTGATGGCGGTCTGAATCACAAACTCCACGAGCGGATCGAGCGCCCCGCTCCCTTTGATGGACAGCTCGGCGTGGCTGATGCTGTCCGAAAACAGACTGGTAAGATCGATGACAAACCCCACCGAGCCGGAGCCGGAAGACTGCCACTTCGCAAACGGGGTGTCACCCGCAGCCGGCGTGCCGGTGGTCGTGCCGGAAAACGAAAACGTTTCGTTCGCGGTATCGATCGTTAAAACGAGCTGAGCTTGCGCCGAAGCACAGACGCCCAACAAGAGACCCACCAAAAGGGAGAAAGAAAAAGGGCGCATAAGTGACTTTTGCGCTAACCAAAGTGGCCGGACCCAATCGGACCAGAACAAAATTACGAACGGCCCACAACGCCCCGACTGCCAAGGGTCGCAAGCCGATTTCTGTGGCAGAGTCGGGATCGTGCCGAGGAGGTCGGGAAGTCAGTTGGTCATCGTCGCCCCAGCTCCGTCCAAGAAGCCGGGAGAGCCGCAAGGTTTGAGCTGCCCATTGGAGTCCGTAAGCTTCACGTCTTCCGACCGCGAGCCTGGGGATCGGTGGTTGTCGCACGTAGCCGACGCCGGCCAGCGCCTTGCCCATTTGGAGCCGACGTCATTTCCGGCTCCACCCCCGCCCGACCCAAGCGCCGCCGGCGGTCCGTTCGCCATTCAGTCGAACCGAAGCTCCACTTCGACGACCTGCGTGGTGGCGGATAATACCATGCAATTTGGACCGGATAACTCGATGGGAATCACGCTGGAAAGCCACTTCACCGGGGTGCTGCAGGTGTCTGCGGACCTCTCCTATGGCACCCTCACGGGAACCGCCGGAACCGCCAATCGCGGCGTCGGACTCGGGTTCAATACCAGTGATGTCGGGGCGTGGAATACTTTTACGGGGATCAGGCTGCCCCCCGATTCCGAGCTCATTTTTCAAAGCAAGGGGACCGTGCTGGCCACCGTGAACGTCTCCACCAGTTCGAACACGTTTTACAGGCTTGGATACGACGTCGACGTCGTCACCGGTGAAATCAGCAACTCGTCCCTCACCGGCTCAACCGCCGATTTTTCGGCCATCTATACCGCCTCCGTCGGCGGCAGCTACTTCTCGGGCGCGTCCAATCTTTCCCTGTTCGCGGGTGGATCGGCGGCCGGTCAGTATGGCTACACCGACAATCTGCCCCTATCGGCCATCCCCGAGCCCTCCGCCTACGGCACGATCCTAGGCGTTGCGGTCTTGGGTTGGGGCCCTCGGCGGAGACACCAGGCCCGAGCCACGAGAGGGGTGCCCCCAACCAAACACGCTGAGTCGAATAACGATCAGGAATCGTCCGGCCAGCAGCAGAGCTGAGGGGTTTATGGCCAGGGGGGTGGAAACCGGTGGAGGCGAGCGGGCCCTAAACACGCCACGTCGGACGGACGCAGGTGGTTTAAGGCCAGAGCCAGCCCAGCAGCTTCATACGGCGAGGGGGAGGCGCTCGACGGTCGCCTCGGCGGCAACAGTGCTCACGGCGTAGCTCGACCCGGCGGATTGACCGTAATCGGAGGCGACGAGAGCGGCGAGACCGGCAACGATAACGAGGCTGACGGCCGCAACGGGGAATAAAAGGACCGGCGCGACAATCGCGGCGGCGAGGAGGGTGCTGACTAGTTTCATGATGATTGGGTGAAAAGGGGCTGGGTGTAAATCAGGGCGGCGATCATATTAGTCCTTGCAGGTAAGCAGGAAACAGCGTTGGTCCGGCATTGCCTTTCAGCGGCACCGGCCGCGGGCCCGCGTCCGCCTCGGTCGTCTAGGCCGAGCGGCGTTTCCTGCTCACGACGCATTGTCCTATTTTGCAAACAGCCCTTATGGGTTTGGTTTTGGAGTGGGGTGTTCAGGTCCCTTTGAGTTGCCGGCGATAACCGACCTGAGGACCGAACGTCTTTCATGGGTGACTACCCCCTGGAGATCTCGCCGTGTGGCGCGGTTGACGAGGTCAACTGCGACGGCTGCTTCGTGATGAAATAGGCCATGGCGGTGCCCATGAGCGACGGAGCGGCCGTCATGGCCGCGACGGCCCACATTTCAGTGCCGGAGATGTCGCGGCGCAGGCAGAAAATAAGGGCGACAATGGCGACGGAGGCGACGCCACAAAGACCGGCGA
>CAXBDS010000089.1:0-19051 GCA_963974355.1 uncultured Opitutaceae bacterium | reverse complement strand
CCGAGGTCGCTCATTTGGCGGATACGGATGAAGTCTTTAGTTTATCCGTAAAGGGTGAAACGCGGGCGTATCCGTTGCGCGTCCTCGTCTGGCACGAGGTCGTGAATGATCGATTCGGCGACCAAGCCGTGACCGTCACTTACAGCGCGCTCACCGGCACCGTCTTGGCCTTTGCTGAAACGGAGCCCCGCGAGCCGGAAGGCTTTGGGGTGTCGGGCATCCTCTACAACAGCGGGCTCCTTTTCTATGATCGCGCGACCCTGAGCCTCTGGAGCCAACTTAAGGGGAGCGCGATCAGCGGTCCGCGACAGGGTGAAGAACTGGTGGGGGTGGCGGGAGATCGGCAGACTTGGGCGTCATGGAAAGCCGAATACCCGGCCGGGACGGTGCTCTGGCCGGACAATGATCGGGCGGCGGACTACGAAGGCGAATGGCCTTACGGGGACTATGCGGAGAAGGAAGCCACGATTTTCCCCTTCGATATCAACCGCCGCGATTTTAAGACCAAAGTGCGGCTGGTGGGGTTGGTATGGGAAGGGAAGGCGCGCGCCTGGCCGGTCGAAAAACTGGCGCTGCGCGAGTCGTTTTACGACAGTATTGGTTCTCGCCAGCTGAAGATCACGTATGATGCGAAGGCCCAAAAGACCCAGATTCGCGATCTGATGACGCGGGAATTGCTGCCGGCGGTTTCGGTTTACTGGTTCGCGTGGCAGGCGTTTTATCCGGACACGTCGGTTTGGTTGCCGCTCCAATAAACCGTCGTGGGCCGTTGCGGGATTGCCGAGGAAGGGGCGGGCGATTTAGGCCTGCGGGGTCGTTGAATCACCATGCCCATTTACGAGTATTACTGTCCAGACAACCACACCGTTTATCAATTCTTCGCCAAGTCGTTGGCACAGGGTGAACGCACCCCGCGTTGTCCGGACAATCCCACGTTCCGCCTGCGCAAGATGGTGTCGTCGTTTGCCGTGACGGGGAGGCACAAAGAGGAGTCGGCCGCGGGCCCGACGGAATCGGGCGATCCGGCCGATGATGCCCGCATGGACGCGGCGATGCAGGCGATGGAGCGTGAATTTGCCCACGTGGATGAAAACGACCCGAAGGCCATGGCTAACATGATGCGCCGCATGTCGGAACTCACCGGTGAAAAGATCGAAGGTGAGATGGAGGAGGTGGTGCGCAAGCTGGAGGAAGGGGCTGATCCTGAATCGCTGGAAGAGGCGATGGGGGGGGCGGACGATGAGGGCGCCGATCCTTACGGCGATCCGATGGGGACCGCGGGGCAGGGGACCACCGCAGCACCGCGCGAGGGGAAGTTTCGTTTTCGGGTGCGCCGGGAAGCGCCGCGCCGCGATCCCCAGCTTTACGATTACGAGGAATGATTCAGAGGGGCGTGGCGGCGACATTTTCGACTGGGTGGGCTTTTGTTGATGCCAAGCTCGGTCGGATACGGTCTGCTAAACGCCTATGTCGACCGCCGCACACGACCGCCGCATCGCCTTGGCTCAATCCGCTGTCGCGGCCCAAATTCCGCTTTTCGATCAAGGATTCGGGGCGGTAGAGAGTGACTGGAAATCCGACGGGACGCGTGTCACCTCGGCCGATTTGGCGATTTCGCAAAATCTTCAGGATGCGATTCTGGCCGTCTTTCCCGCCGACCAGTTTTTCAGCGAAGAATTGGCCGAGGTGCGTGAAATTGCGGTTACGAGTCGTTTCTCATGGATCCTCGATCCGATCGATGGGACGAACAATTTTGCCTTGGGAATTCCGAATTGCGCCATCGCGCTGGCCTTATGCGAAGACGGCGAGCCGATTTACGGCGTGATCTACGACTACGGCCGCCGACGTATCCTGCGCGGCGGACCGGGGTATGGAGTGTTCGACGGTGAAAATCCTGCGGTTGTCAGCCAAGCGGAGCCAGGCGGTAAAGCGATCATCGGGTTTCATAGCCCAGTGGAGCGGGGCCGCTATCCGGGGCACGCGGAGGCCATCGCGGCGGTTTCGAAGATTCGCGCCCTCGGCAGCAGCACCCTGCATTTAGCCTACACCGCAGTGGGACTCCTGGACGGCACCGTGGACCATAACGTCCGTCTTTGGGACATCGCCGCCGCGATTCCCATGGTGCGGGCGGCGGGAGGGGAAGTGCGCTTTCTCGGTCCGTCGCCGTTGCCGCTGCGCTGCTTCTCGACCGACATGGATCGCATCTTCTATGTCGCAGGTTCCACGAGCATGTGTGACGGCCTCGAGGCTGCTTTAAGTTGATCAGAAGCGATTGATTTTAAAAGCAGGTGTTGACAACCACCCGGCTGCGTTTGTTTTTCCATCCCTCTTTGGATTTTGCCCGGTAGCTCAGTGGCAGAGCAGGTGACTGTTAATCACTTGGTCGCTGGTTCGACCCCAGCCCGGGCAGCCAAAATCCTTTAGGCCAATGTGCGGTGGGCGAGCCGCCGGTGAGGTGACGGCAAGTTTTCTGAGTGGCAGTCAAAGATTTGATTGCATTTGGCGAAGAAAATCCGCTTAGGTTTTCCCCTTTTCCATTACGCCTGCCTTCAATTCCGGAGCGACAGGGGGAACGAATCTCATGCAAAACCTAACGCTTAAAACCGCCTCGCGCGCTCAAACCGGTCGCTCTGCGTCCCGCCGCTTGCGCAAAGTTAACCAGATCCCGGCCATTCTTTATGGCAAGCACACGGATCCCGTAAAACTCGCCGTCGATTCCCCAGAGTTCAGCAAGTTGCTGAAGCAGGTCGCCGGTCGTTCGCTCATCATCGAGCTGAAGCGCTCGCAAGGCGAAGCCGATGCGCTCGCTTTCATCCAAGAGGTGCAACGTGATCCGCTCACCGACCGCTACCTCCACGTGGACTTCCAGGAAGTGAAGGCCGACGAGAAGTTCGAGGTTGAAGTCCGCATTCAAATCGTGGGCGAGGCTCACGGCGTGAAGATTCAAAACGGCGTTTTGGAGACGGCTGCCCACACCGTGCGGGTGCGCTGCCTGCCGAAGGATCTGCCGACCGCGATCATCGTCGATGTGACCGAGCTCAAAACGGGCGAGGCCATCAAGGTGTCCAACCTGAAGGGCATCGAGGGCGTCGAGTTTCGCGATTCGCCCGGTCAGCCGGTGGTCGCCTGTCTCGCGGTCGAGCAGGAAGCCGAGGCTACGCCTGCTGCCGCTGCCGCCGCTCCGGCCAAGAAGTAAACCCTTTCGGCGATCCGCCCGACGCATTGCGTGCCGGGTGGATCGCCTGTTCTTTGAGTCATGTCCATCACGCTGGTGGCCGGTCTGGGCAATCCCGGACGCGACTACGCGGCTACCCGACACAACGCGGGCTGGCAGGTGCTTGATGCCCTGGCTGCACGCGAGAAGTTGTCGTGGCGCCGCGAACATGCGTTTGACGCCGAGATCGCCCGCTGGAGCCGCCCCGATGGGCGGGTCCTTCTCTTGGCCAAGCCGCTCACGTTCATGAACGACAGCGGCCGCAGTGTCGCCGCCCTCGCGAGTTATTTCAAAATCGGCAACGGATCGATCGCCGTCGTCTATGACGATCTCGCCATCGCTCTCGGCCGAGTGAAAGTGAACGAGGCGGGTGGCGCCGGAGGCCACAACGGGATCGCCAGCCTGCTGCAACACGTCGGCGACGGCTTTGTGCGGTTTCGCATTGGCATCGGCCCCAAGCAGCCGGCTCAAATGGACTTAAAGGACTTCGTGCTCGGTAAATTCACCCCCGAGCAAAACTCATTATTTGAATCAAAATTAAACGAAATGCTGTCTGGTTTGGATCTGCTGTTAGAAAGCGGTCCGGCCCGGGCGATGAACACCCTCAACCGCAGAGAAACCAATGAAACCGACCAACCGTAACTACCGCGCCACTTTCATCCTCGATCAAAAGGGCCAAGAAGCGTCGATCGAAGATATCATCACGTCCGTCAAAGCTGAGATCACCGCCGTCGAAGGCGATGTGTCCGAAGTCAAGGATCTCGGTCGCCGCGATTTCGCCCGCGTGACCAATCCGAAGCGCACCGCCGGCCACTATGTCCAGGTCGACTTCGCCGCGCCGTCGGGCACCCCGGCCGCGTTGAAAGAGCGCCTCCGTCTCAACAGCACGGTTTACCGCACCTACGTCGAAACGCTCTGATCGCGACGCCTCGTCGCCCCTCCTCCCATGGCTAATCTGAATCGCGTCCTTTTGATTGGAAACCTGACGCGCGACCCTGAGTTGCGGGTCACACCGAAAGGCACTGCCATCTGCCAATTTGGTTTGGCGGTGAATCGTAGTTACAAGGACGACTCGGGCTCCACCAAGGAGGAGACAACGTTCATCGATATCGAAGCGTGGGGCCGGCAGGGCGAAGTCATTTCCAAATACTGCACGAAGGGACGTCCGCTATTCGTGGAAGGTCGCCTGAAGCTGGACCAGTGGGAAGACAAGGCGACCGGACAAAAGCGCAGCCGGATGCGCGTCGTGCTCGAAAACTTTCAGTTTCTGGGCGGTCGCGGCGATGGCGATGCGCCCGGCAGTGGTCCGTCTGATTCCGCCGACAGCTACGAACGCGGTCCGGCTCCGAGTCGCAACACACCGCCTCCTCGTTCCGCCGCTCCGCGGCCGGCTGCGGAACCCGATAACTTGGACGACGACGTTCCGTTTTAACCGCGATCTGATTCCCGCTCCCGCGTCTTCCGTATTTTAACCAAACGATAGTCAAAACACACCCATCATGGCACACACCGAAGTTCTCCTCCTCAAACCCGTCGACGGTCTCGGCGGCGAGGGCGATCAAGTCAAAGTCCGCGCCGGCTATGCCCGCAATTTTCTGCTCCCGCAAAAATTCGCGGCTCCGCTCACCGTCGCCAACCGCAAGCAAGTCGAAGCGCTGAAGAAGCGCCGCGCCCAGCGCGAATCCGATGAGCTCGAGGGCGCTCAGGCGATCGCGAAGAAGCTCGAGAAGCTCTCCATCGCGTTCGCCGTCAAGACAGGCGAGGGCGGCAAGATGTTCGGCGCCATCACGGCCGCTGATCTACACGCCAAGATCGTCGAGTCGGGCGTCGAGCTGGATAAGAAAAAGATCCACCTATTCACGCCGGTGAAGACCCTCGGCAAGCACGAGGTGAAGATCAAGTTGCACGCCGATGTGAGCGTGGAACTGTCGTTCGACGTTGTCTCCGAGAACATCATCGAAGAGACCGTCGAGGCCTAAACGGCGAGCCGTTCGAATCTCGAACGCGTTTTTTTACCCGCCCGCGGTTTCGCTGGCGGGTTTTTTGTGGACGGAAATCATCGCGAGTTTTTGGGGCACTGAGAACTTTTCAGAGTGGATCATTGCCAAGCGCGAGCCGGTCCGTTCGCATGCTCCCTTTCCATCATGGCAGACTCGTTTCCCAATCGTTCCCGTGACTCCGACCGCCCTCGTGGCGGGCGTCGGGATAGTCGGGAAAATCAACCGGATCGCGCCTTCACCGGCCGCACCGCACCGCACAGTGTCGAGGCGGAGGAATACCTGTTGTCCTGCTGTTTGCTCGATGGCGCCGACACCATCGCAAAGTGTCTCGAAAAGAAGCTGTCGACCACGGCTTTTTACGTCCGGGCCAACCAGATCATCTATGAGAAGATGATCGATATCTATAACACCCGTCCGCCCGTCGCGATCGAGGTGTTGGCCGAAGAATTGAAGACCGGCGGCCAACTGGAGGAGATCGGTGGCTTCCCGTATTTGATGCAGGTGAGCGGGCGCATCCCCACGACCGCCCAGGCGGATTATTTTATCGAGCGGGTGCGCGAGCTGTCGATGTTGCGGCAACTGATCCAGGTCGGCACCTCGGCGGTCGAGCAATGCTATGATTACCAAGGCGGGCTCGAGGAGTTTATCGACAAGGTCGAGCAGGACATTTTTGCCGTCACTCAGGACCGGGTTTCCGACGGGGCCAAGCAGATGAAAGGGCCCACCGTCGAGGCCATGGGGGTCATCAACAAGATGATGATGGAGAAGGGGGAACTCACGGGCGTGACCTCCGGTTTCAAGGACCTCGACGCGATGACCTACGGGTTCCAGAAGGCGGAAATGATCGTGCTCGCGGCTCGTCCGTCCATGGGCAAGACCTCCTTGGCGCTGAACATGGCGGAAACCGCGTCGATGCCCCGGCGCGGGGAGGGCGTCACCACGCTGCTCTTCTCGTTGGAAATGAGCTCGGCCCAGCTCGCGTTGCGTATGCTGTGCTCGCGGGCGCGGGTGAACATGAAGCTCCTCCGTGACGGCCTGCTCGCGAAGAATGGCGAAGAGCAAAAACGCTTGCTGGAGGCGGCGGACGATTTTTCAAAATCGAAGATCTTTATCGATGACTCCAGTCACCTGACGATCATGGAACTGCGGGCAAAGTCGCGCCGCTTGGCCACTCGTCATAAACTCGGGTTTATCATCGTCGATTACTTGCAATTGTTGAGCCCCACGGATCCGAAAACTCCCCGTGAACAGCAAGTCGCGGAGATTTCTCGCGGATTAAAGGCGCTGGCGAAGGAACTTGAGGTCCCGGTTTTGGTTCTCAGTCAGCTCAACCGCGCTGCCGAAAAGGAAAACCGAACCCCTAAATTGTCTGACCTTCGTGAATCTGGATCAATCGAGCAAGATGCCGACGTGGTATTGATGCTCGCTCGCCCGCGTGACGCGGACGAGAAGTTCCAAGTGGCTGCGGACTCCGCCGAGTTAATCGTTGCCAAACAACGAAACGGACCGGTAGGAGACTTGAAGCTTACGTTCCTGAGAGACATCACCCGCTTTGAAAACTACACACCGTAATCCGCTTACGCGGATCGTCCGTCTCTTCCTCGCACTCTGGGTCGTAGCACTTGGTTGCACGGTTTCCTCTGCCCAATCGGCCGCGCCCGCTGGGGGTTACACGATTGGCCGGATCGATATCCGGTTCCAAGGCAGTGCCAACGTGAGCGAGCAGGTCGTCCGCGCCAACATGCAGGTCCGGGAAGGCGCTGTGCTCGATGACTCGATGGTCGATCGTGACATTCGCTCGCTTTACCGCACGGGACAATTTGAATTTATCGAGGTCAAGCGCGACGTGCGTCCCGACGGCACGGTGAACCTCGCGTTTGAAGTGACGCCCAAATACCGCGTGCTTTCCGTGCGTTACGACGGCAACAAGAAGGTCAAGAATCGTCGCCTCGAGAAGGAGGTTAAGACCAAGGCGAACTTGGCGCTCGACGAGCGTCAGGTGAAAGAGGACGCCGAGAAGATCCGCGAGTATTACCAGAAGACCGGCTATAATCAGGTGTCGGTGTATTACGAAATCGAACGTGATCGCGCCTCGGGTTTTGGCACGGTGGTCTTCAAGATCAACGAAGGTCCGAAGGTGAAGATCGGCGTGATCCGTTTCGTGGGCAATGAGCACGTGAAGGCCCGCAAGCTGCGCAAGGAAATGGAAACGAAGCGGTGGTGGATGTTCTCCTGGCTCACGGGTTCGGGGCGTTTCAAAGACGACGAGTTCGAGGACGATTTGGACAAGTTGCGCGACTATTATCGCGAGCAAGGCTACTTGGACGTTCAGATTCGGCCCGACCAGATTGTCTATGATTACCCGTCGCCGAAGCGTCTGGAGATCACCATTTCGATCGAGGAAGGTCGCCAATACAGCATCGGCGACATCCAAGTTACGGGGGCAGAAATCTATCCTCCGGGTTTGCTGCGCCTCGCCCTGAAGCAAAAGACGGGCATGGTCTTCACTCCGTCCAAACTGGATGAGGACGTGAAGGCGCTGGAAGACTTTTACGGGCGCGAAGGTTATCTCGAAACGCGCGTGCGCCTGCTCCGCAAACCGAACCTTTCGACCGGTAACATCGACCTCGAATACCAAGTCAACGAGAGCGAACAGTTCAGCGTCGAGTCGGTCAAAATCGAAGGGAATACCAAGACCAAGAGCATCGTGGTGCTGCGTGAGTTGGTCCTGGGCCCCGGCGACATCTTTAACACGGTGCGCATGGAAATTTCCAAGCTGCGTTTGGATAACACGCGCTTCTTTGAAGACGTCAACGTGACCCCCGAAACGACCAACATCCCCGGTCGTCGCAACCTTAAGGTCGCGGTCAAGGAAGGTCGCACCGGTAACCTCACCTTTGGCGCGGGCTTCAGCTCGCTGGAACGCGCGGTCATCTTCGCCGAGTTGACCCAGTCGAACTTCGACGTGTTCAACCGGAAATCCTTCTTCCAAGGCGATGGACAAAAATTCCGCCTGCGTTTGCAGCTCGGTTCGCAATCGAGCGAGGCGGTATTGTCCTTCGAGGAACCGTGGTTGTTCGAGCGTCAGTTGGCGCTCGGTTTCAGCCTTTTCCGCACCTCGTCCGACTACAACAGCGCCCTGTATTCCGAAGTGCGCACGGGTGGCGAAGTCTACCTGCGCAAACGTCTCTTCGAACTTGTCGACGGCCGTCTTTCCTACACCTATGAGGTGGTTGAGATCAACGATGTGGATCCTTCGCTCGCCAGCTTCTTTAACGGCGGCAAAACCAACATCTCGAAAGTCGGCTTCCAACTCCTCCGCGACACGCGAGACAAGATCATCAACACCACTCGGGGCAACCGGGCGGAGTTTACCACTGAGGTGGCGGGCGGCCCTTTTGGCGGCGACGAGAATTACTACAAGTTGGAGTTCCGCGGCTCCCAGTTCTTCCCGATTTTTGAAACCCAGACTCAAGTCATATCCGTTATCGGTCGGGCTGGCGTCGCCGATGCTTACGGTGATAGCGATGACGTTCCGTTCTTCGACAAATTCTTTCTCGGCGGTCCCTACACGTTGCGCGGCTTTGAATACCGCCAAGTCGGACCCAAGAACTCGTTCGGCGAGCCCACCGGCGGCGACAGTTACGGTTTCCTGAGCATCGAATATTCGCTGGATATCGTGTCACCGATTCGCTTCGCGATTTTCTACGACGCCGGTTTTGTGAATGACGGGGCCTACGATTTCAGCCCCGGCGCCTATAATGACAACTTTGGCTTCGGCTTGCGTTTGTTTGTCGCCGGTGCGCCGCTCAGTTTGGATTTCGGCATTCCGATCACGTCGGACGCCACCAACAACCAAGGGAATCAGTTCAACTTTTCCTTCGGCACCCGGTTCTAATTTGCTAGTCTGACTCTCTTTTTAACTCTCTGTTTCAAAACCCGCTATGAAGATGAACTCCCTTAAAACTCTCCTTTCGCTGGTCGCGATTTCCGCGACGGCCCTTTGTGCTACGGCCCAGACCGCCAAAATCATGGTGGTCGATATGGCCAAGGTCTATGACTCGCACTACAAGACCGAGGAGCAAAACGCCAAGCTGCGCGGTGATGAGCAACGGGCTCAGGAAGAACTCGAGAAGCTCAACGCCGAAGGTAACGTCCTCGTCGAGCAATACAAAGAGCTCGTCGATCAATCCAAGAACCCCGCTCTCTCGAACGACGCCAAGTCAAAGGCCGAGCAGGACGCCCAAGCCAAGTTGGAAGAGATTCAGCGCAAGCAAAACGAAGTGCAGAATTTCCGCGTGAACACGCAGCGCGGCCTGCAGCAGCGCATCAAGAACTTCCGCGATATCCTCTTGGAAGAGATCAGCAAGATCGCTGTGGAAATGGGCAAAAAGCGTGGCGCCACGCTGCTGCTCGACAAATCGGGTCCGTCGTTGCTCGGCATCTCCAACGTGCTCTACGCTGACGCTTCCTACGACATGACCGATGATGTTCTGGCCGAGGTGAACAAGGGCCGTCCTGCCGGCACCAGCGCGACCGCTCCGGCGGCTGGCGCGGCCAAGCCCGCTGGGTCCGCTGAGGAGCCGACCGTGAAGTTCCAGCCGTAAGATTCTTCTCACGCTGAGTCTTTTGTCCCGCCGGAAGTATCCGGCGGGATTTTTTGTGCCCTCGGCGGCAGGTTCGACTGCGCGATTTCATGAGCGCGGGACGCAACGGTTTATTGCCAGGCGGGCTCGGGTCCGCACTTTTGCGCCATGCAACTCACTCTGACGGCGGATGAACTCGCCTTGATCGTCGAGCCGACCGCCCGACGCGGCAGCACATCACGATCAGTGCACGCGATCGCGGCGCTCAAGTCGGCCGGTCCCGGTGATCTTTCGTTCCTCGGGAACACGAAATATAAAGCCGAAGTTGCGCAGAGCGCCGCATCGGTGATTTTGGTTCCGCCCGACTATGAGGGGGAACCTCAGCCGGAACAGGAACTCCTTGTGGTGGGCCAACCGTCGGCGGCCTTGGCCCGGGTATGCGCGCGGATCGAGCAGAATCTTTGGCCGCAGCCGGCGCCAGGCATTCATGCTTCTGCCGTGGTGGATCCTTCGGTGAGGGTGCCGGACTCGGCGGTGATTGGCCCGCTGTGCGTGGTGGAGGCCGGAGCCGTGATCGGCGAGCGCACTCATCTGCAGGCGCAGGTGTTTGTCGGTCGAGAAGCCGTGATCGGGTCCGATTGCTGGTTGATGCCGGGGGCCAAGGTAACGGCCCGTTGCGTGTTGCACGACCGGGTGCGTCTGCACGCGGGAGTAGTGGTCGGGGCCGACGGATTTGGCTACGAATTTCAGGGAGGGCGTCATGAAAAAGTGCCCCAAGTGGGGATCGTGGAAATCGAGTCCGACGTGGAGATTGGTGCCAACAGCACCCTTGATCGGGCGCGCTTCAGTCGAACGTGGGTCGGGGAAGGGACGAAGATCGATAATTTGGTGCAGATCGCCCATAATGTTGTGATCGGCAAGCACTGTATGATTTGCGCCCAAGTCGGCATCTCAGGCAGCACGACCTTGGGCGATTTTGTGGTATTGGGCGGCCAGGTCGGCACGGTCGGGCACATCACCATTGGCACCGGGGCGAAGGCGGGCGGCCAAGCTGGCATCATCAGCGATTTGGAGCCGGGCGTGTTCGTCAACGGCACGCCGGCGGTGCCCTACATGCTCGAGCGACGCATTGCGGTGCTGCAACGACGACTGCCAGATCTCTTCAAACGCTTCGAGACTTTGGTGGATGACGTAAACCGTCTAAAAAAGACTTCCGCCTCGTAACGTTCTAGTCACCATTCCGCGCATGAGCTCCGGACGGTTGAAGATTTTTTCGGGTAACTCCAATCGGCCGCTGGCCGAAGAGATTTGTCGGCATATCGACGTGCCGCTGGGGGAGGCGACCGTGACGAGCTTTCCTGACGGTGAGTCTTTCGTGAAGATCAACGAAAACATCCGAGGCCACGATGTTTTCATCATTCAGTCGACATGCACTCCCACGAATCACCATTTGATGGAGTTGCTGATCATGATCGACGCCGCCCGGCGGGCCTCGGCGCAACGCATCACGGCCGTCATGCCGTTTTACGGCTACGCCCGTCAGGATCGCAAAGACCAGCCGCGCGTGCCGATCACGGCCAAGTTGGTGGCCAACCTTTTGGTGGCGGCGGGGGCCACCCGCGTGCTCACGATGGACCTGCACTCTCAGCAGATTCAGGGCTTCTTCGATATTCCGGTGGACCACTTGTTCGCGTCGCCGGTCTTCTTCGACTATCTGGGTAACATGCGCAGCGAAAACATCGTGGTCGTTTCACCCGATGTCGGTGGCATGAAGATGGCGGCGGCCTATGCGGGTCTGCTCGGGTCGCCTCTCGGCATGGTCTGGAAAAAGCGCACCAGTGCGACGACCGTGGAATCCGTCAATGTCGTGGGTGAAGTAGCCGGTAAGGATGTTTTGTTGGTCGATGATATCACCGAAACGGCCGGCACCTTGGTGAACGCCGCCAAGGTCATGCGGGAGCACGGCGCGTTGAGCGTGCGGGCCGCCGTCAGCCACGCTTTGCTGAGTCCGATCGCTTACGAACGATTGAAAGGCGGGCACATCGACGAACTCATCACGACCAACTCGATCCCGGTTGAGCCACGCGGTCTGCCGATCAAGGTGCTTAGCGTGGCGAGCATTCTCGGAAAGGCGATTTTGCGGATCAACCAGAACGAAAGCGTGACCGGATTATTTAAAATCAAGGGCTTTTGAGGTGAGTCGTTAAGGGCGGCGGGGTTGGATTTTCCCGCCGTTGGCGGGGAACAAGTTGCGGGTCGATACGGTCTCCGCTCGTTAGAAATCCTATGAAAGCCTCATCGTTTACTCGTCTTTCCCTTGTCCTGTTGGCTACGTCGGCACTGGGTCTCTATGCGGCCCGGGAAGTGGGCCAAAAATCGCCCGAGTTGCAGGTCGATCCAACGCCCGTCGCAGAGGGTGATTCCGCGCTCGTCACAAGCTACGCCGACGTTGTTGAACCAGTTCAGCAAACGGTCGTTTCCGTGTATTCGACCAAAAAGGTCCGCCAGCGGATGCAAGTGAATCCTTTGCTTCGCCAATTCTATGGTGATCGTATTCCGGAGCGCGAAGCCGAGGAGCAAGGCTTGGGTTCCGGGGTGATCGTATCCTCAAATGGATACATTCTGACCAACAACCATGTGGTGGAGGGGGCGGACACATTACAGGTGCTTTTGCCGGACGGCCGTGAATTCGAAGCCAAGGCGATCGGTGCCGATCCGAAGACCGATGTGGCCGTGATCAAAATCGAGGCGACGGGGCTACCCATGGCGACCTTGGCCGACAGTGACAAACTGCGGGTGGGGGACGTGGTCTTTGCCGTGGGGAATCCGCTCGGGGTCGGCCAAACGGTGACGATGGGAATCGTGTCCGCGAAGGGGCGTAACAACCTCGGCCTGCTCGAAGACGGCGCGGGCTACGAAGATTTCATCCAAACCGATGCCGCCATCAATATGGGGAACTCCGGCGGTGCGCTGGTTGATGCGAAAGGCCGTCTTGTCGGTATCAATACCGCGATCATGTCCACGACGCGGGGTAACATCGGCATCGGTTTCGCGATCCCGGTCAATTTGGCCGCGAGCATCATGCACAGCCTGATCGAAACCGGCGATGTGCAACGAGGCTATCTCGGCGTGCAAGTGAACGCGATGACGCCGGATATTGCTCACGGCTTGGGCCTGAAGGAAGAGCAGACCGGCGTGGTGGTGGCCAATGTGAACGAGGATAGCCCGGCGCAAAAAGCCGGTTTGCAACGTAATGATACGATCATCGCCATCAACGGTCGCGACGTGAAATCGGTGCAGGACCTGCGCCTCGTCGTTTCGCAGATTCGGCCCGGCACCGAGGTCAGCCTGAAGGTGCTGCGGGAAGGGAAGGAACGCGTGTTCAAAGCCGAGCTCGGCACGTTGACGGATGCCGCCGCGGGAGGGCAGTTGTTCGAAGGTGTGGAGCTAAGTCCGGTGACGGATGAACTTCGCCGCCAATTCGGTGTGCCAGAGAACGTGAACGGCTTGGTGATCACGAGCATCGATCCGGATTCTGAATACACGCGTCGCTTGGTGGTTGGCGCGGTGATCGTCGAAATCAATCGCGAGGCGGTCACGGATCTCAAATCCGCCAGCGCGTTGATGACCGACGGTCGGAACCTGCTCTTGCTCTACTACCGCGGCGCATTCCGCTACTTGGCAATCAATCCGCGTTAAGGGCGGTTAAGCCTGACCGGAGGCAAGGTTCCGGGACGGTTCGTTTCTACGACAAAGGCGCCCCTCAATGGGGCGCCTTTCTGTCGTGTCCGAGCCACGCGTCGAGTGAGCGGCGATTCGGAGGAGGGCATCAGCTGCCCGGCTTGGTCGCCGGAATGGCGGCCAGTTCCGGCGGAATCTGATCGGCCGGGTAGGTAGGGAAACTAAGCTGGAGCAGTGAGACCGCCGGGACATCAAACTGCGCGTGGCCTTCGCTCCGATCGACGAGCACGCCAAGGCCGACCGGAATACCGCCAGCTTTGCGAATTAGATTGAGACACTCGACGACCCGGCCGCCACGAGTGATGACGTCTTCGACGATGAGCACACGTTCGCCAGGCTGGAAGGTGAACCCACGACGGATTGCGAGGACGTCATTCACCTTTTCCGCAAAGATATAGCGGGCCCGGGCCTGGCGGGCGACTTCTTGGCCGATGACCAGCCCACCCATGGCCGGCGCGAGCACGGTGTCGAAGGCAATACCCGCCAGTTTGGGCAAGAGCAGTTCGGTCAAGCGCGTGACGGCCGCCATGTCCTGGCAGACTTTGGCACATTGGAAGAAATGTCCGCTATGCAGACCGGACCTTAGGACAAAATGCCCTTGGAGAAGGGCCTGGGTGCGCGTGAAAATCTCCAACACTTCCGGTTGCTCGGCGTTCATGCCGCAAGGTGTTTGGCGCGTGCGAAAAATCCAAAACAATTTTGCGCCCGCCCGCGGGTTGAGTGACGCTGGAGTGTGGTCATCGAACGAGCGCCCTTGGAAGACGAACTTGGCGACGTCCTGGAAAAGGCGTTGCGGTTGGCCGCGTTGACGGAAAACGAGTTGGCCGAGCGGGCGGAGCTCGACTTGGAACGCATTGCGGACGCCATCGATTATCGGGGGGAATTCACCGTCGAAGAAATCGATCGGTTGGCCGGGGCATTGAATCTGAACGCGATCGGACTTCGGGCGGTGGCGAGTAAACACTATCCCTTGCCGGAAATCGCGGGTTTGCCCTGCTGCCTCTATCCGATGCGGATGGCGCACGGGATCGGGGTGGCCAACGCGTATGTGGTCGCGGATTGCAGCCGAACGTCGGGCATTCTGTTTGATACCGGCACCGATGGAGAAGCGCTGCGGCGGGTTTGGCCTGACCAGATCAAACATATCGAGGCGGTCTGTTTGACCCATTGTGAGACGGAGCATCTGGGCGGACTGGCGGAGGTGAGGCGACGTTGGGGCGATGTCCCGGTCTTCGGGCCGGCCACCAGCCGCGGGCACCCGGGGATCGTGCCCATCGGGGATGGTGGCGAATTGGAGTTGGGCGGATTTACAATTTCGGTGTGGCGCACGCCCGGGCACAGCGAAGCGCACAACTGCTACGTCGTGCGCCGACCGGCGGTCAAACGTGCGGTGCCCCTATTATTGTCGGGTGATCTGCTTTTCGCCGGATCGGTGGGAGGTGCTTATTTTTGCCGTGATAAAATGGCTAAGAGCCTGCGACGATTACTCACGCAGTTGCCGACCGAAACTGTCGTGGCACCCGGTCATGGACCGCTGACCACGTTGCAAAATGAGCGCGTAAACAACCCGTTCGTGCACGGCTTTTGATGCCCCAAGTTTTTTGCTTGCGGCAACAATTCGACCGACCCATTCATCCCTCTCCCGGGGTTAAATGCCGCGGGATGATGGACGAGAGTCCAGCACCGTCGGGGTGTAGCTTAGCCTGGTAGAGCGCTACGTTCGGGTCGTAGAGGCCGGGAGTTCGAATCTCCCCACCCCGACCACTTTTGGTCACGAAAAAGGCCACCCCTGAGAGGGTGGCCTTTTTCGTGGAAAACGACCTCAGGATGATCAGGCGGCCGCGGAATGTTCAGCGGTGGAGAGGACGACTTCGGTCTCGCCGTCGAAGAGATGAGCGTTGGCCAGATTTGCCACGACTTTGACCGTTTGGCCGGCGTCGAAGCGGTCGGTGGGATTCACGCGAGCGATGAAGGAGTGCGCGCCGGAATCGAGGTAGAGGAGGGTTTCCGCGCCCATGGGTTCGGAGACCTCGACCTTCACCTCGAGTGTGGTGCCCGGCGCGGCGTCGGAAACGGTGAGCGCATCTTGCACGTCTTCCGGACGGATGCCAAAGATCACCGGGCGACCCACGTGGTTGATGCCGGCCCGGGAAAGGGCAGCCGTCAGCGTGAGGCGCAAGGGAGTGGCTTTGGGGTTCTTTTCCACGAAGACCAGTCCTTCCGTCGTTTTCTCAATGGTGCCGTGGAAGAAGTTCATCGGCGGCGAACCGATGAAGCCGGCGACAAAGACGTTGGCGGGGTGATTGTAGAGTTCGAGCGGCTCGGCAACCTGCATGATATGGCCGTCCTTCATGACGCAAATCCGGTCGCCCATGGTCATGGCTTCGACCTGATCGTGGGTGACATAAATCATCGTGGCGCCGAGGCGGGCATGCAGCTTCGAAATGTCGGTGCGAGTCGAGACGCGCATCTTGGCGTCGAGATTGGACAGAGGCTCGGCGAACAGGAAGACCTTCGGGCGGCGAACGATGGCGCGACCGACGGCGACGCGTTGACGCTGGCCACCGGAAAGTGCCTTGGGTTTACGCTGCAAGTAGGCGTCAAGACCGAGCATGGCCGAGGCTTCCCGAACGCGCTGATCGATATCGGCCTTGGGGAACTTCCGCAGCTTTAAGCCAAACGCCATGTTGTCATAGACGGTCATGTGCGGGTAGAGCGCGTAGTTCTGGAAAACCATCGCGATGTCTCGATCCTTGGGGAGAACGTTGTTCACGACCTGATCATCGATGGAGATGGTGCCGTCCGTGATCTCTTCGAGTCCGGCAATCATACGCAGCGTGGTCGATTTACCGCAACCGGAGGGCCCGACCAACACCATGAATTCGCGGTCCCTAATATCGAGGTTGATGCCGTGAACGACTTTCACTCCAGGACCACTCTTTTCGGGGTAGATTTTTACGAGATCTTTGATCGAGACGTTAGCCATTTGGGTAAGGGGATAATAGAAGGGAGGGGACGCGCTGAGCGCAGGGAGGAATGCCACTTTAGTCAATGTCCGAGCCGGGGTAAAATTTAACGTTGCCGAACGTGTTCCCCTGAGAATTGTTGCGTGACACCCTTCTCTCTGACTTGATCGGTCGCTTATATCATTCCCATGGCCAAAAAATCTTCTCGTCCGGCTTCTCCGCTTACTTTCGACCTTCCGCTGTCGCTGATTTCCAAGATTGCTACCACCCAGCGTAAGATGGGTTTGGACTCGACGAGCGAAGTCGTCCGACTCGCTATCGCGAAATTCAATTTTGACCGTTACGAGTCGAACACCGAAGAGCATCGTCAGATCTCGGTCCGTCTTCCGGCCGACATGAAGGCACTGCTGGGCAAGACCTCGAAGAAGAAAAAGGTCAGCGTTGGTGAACTCTTGCGCGTCGCCCTTGATGAGCTGTCCAAGGCCAAGATCGCCAAGCCCGCGAAGGCTCCGGTCGCTAAGAAGGCCGCCAAAAAGACCGCGAAGCCAAAGGCGAAGGCCAAAGCCAAGAAGGCCAAAAAGTAGCCTATCGGGCTTCGGCCTGAAACTGCAATTTGTGAAAGCAAGCCCCGCTCTGCGCGGGGCTTGCTTTTCGTTTTAGGGGACTCTTAGGTCCGAACGTTTTGACCATGCCTCAAGCTCCCGCGCCTCTCTCTTCCTGGTCCCTTAATGTGTCGCCTTCGCCGACCCTCGCCGTTGATGCCAAAGCGAAAGCTTTGCTGGCCGCCGGCGAAGATGTTTGCAGCTTTGCCGCTGGCGAACCCGATTTCGATACCCCGGAACACATCAAAGACGCCTGTGCCGCCGCGTTGAAGGCGGGCAAAACCAAGTATGCGCCGACGCCGGGCATCCCTCCGTTGCGGGAGGCGATCGCCGCGAAATACACCCAAATTTACGGCCTGAAGACTGCCGCCGCCCAAGTAGTCGTGAGTCCCGGCGGTAAATTTTCGTGTTACCTCACGATCCTGGCGACGTGCTCGCCGGGTGATGAAGTCATCGTGCCGGCGCCGTTTTGGGTAAGTTACCCCGAGATGGTCAAATTGGCCGGGGCGGTGCCGAAAGCCGTGCTCGCCGACGATACGACCGGCTTCAAACTGACGCCAGCCGTCCTTGAGGCTGCCATCACCCCGCGCACCAAGTTGCTGATCTTGAACTCGCCATCGAATCCGACCGGGGCGGTTTACACGCGATCAGAGATGGAAGCGATCATGGCGGTCGCCCTGAAGCACAATCTCTACGTGATGTCGGACGAGATCTACGAGCACCTGCTTTATGATGGCGCCACACACGTTTGCCCGGCCACGTTCAGCGCCGAAGCGGCTGCGCGCACGATCATCGTTTCCGGCTTTGCCAAAACGTATTCGATGACTGGCTGGCGTCTGGGCACGTTGGTGGCTCCTCCGCCGATCGCGAAGGCTGTGGCAGAGTTGCAGAGCCAAATGTCCTCCAACGCGACGACCTTCGCGCAATACGGGGCCCTCGCGGCGTTGACGGAAGTCGACAAAACCAAAACCGCGCTCGATGCGATGCTCACGGCGTTTGACCGCCGGCGAAAGTTTCTTCACGCGGAACTCAACAAGATCCCGGGCGTGACCTGTCTCTTGGCGCAAGGTGCGTTTTATCTGTTTCCGAATATCTCCAGCTTCGGCCTTTCCGATGTCGAGTTCTGCAACCGCCTGCTCGATGAGCAAAAGGTCGCTGCAGTGCCCGGTAGCGCGTTTGGTGCGGAAGGTTACCTCCGCCTCAGCTACGCCACGAGCGACGAGATTCTCGCGAAGGGGGTCACGCGGATGGCGGCATTCTGTGCCAGCTTGAAGCGCTGATCCGACGCGATTTCCGCGCCCGTTGAGGGCCTGTCCTTTTTAGCCCAACCGTCCGTGCGACTTCCTAGTCGGCGGACGGTTTGTTTTTGGCCTGAGCCAACAGGTCATCCAAATCGAGCGCGGCCGTGAACATCGCCAGCTCTCCTTCTGCAGTTTGGGGCCATTCGTCGCACGGCCGATCCCAGTAGAGTTCAACACCGTTTTGATCAGGATCGCGCAGGTAGAGGGCTTGGCTCACGCCGTGGTCGGCCGCACCGTCCAAGCGGATGCCGGCCGCTGCTAGGCGCTGCCATGCGTCGGCCAAGGCCGTGCGTGTCGGGTAGAGAATTGCCGTGTGGTAAAGTCCGGTGGTGCCGGGCGCGGGTGGCGAGCTGCCGAGCGACTCCCACGTGTTGAGCCCGATGTGGTGATGATAGCCGCCGGCCGAGATGAATGCCGCTTGGCGGCCAAACCGCTGGGTCAACGTGAAGCCCAGCACCCCGCAATAGAAGGCCAAGGCACGCTCTAAATCGGCGACCTTGAGGTGCACGTGACCGATGCGGGTTTCCGGATGAAGCGTAGACGGTGCGGACATCCGCGCAAGGTGGGTCGAATGAGGCTGAATTCAACGTAAGCGTCCGCTTTGGCACGTCGTAGTCGCCTGAGCGGTTGGGCGGTAGGCT
>CAXBDS010000088.1:0-19209 GCA_963974355.1 uncultured Opitutaceae bacterium | reverse complement strand
CGTGGATCGACGTGCGCGCGCGGGGGGAACGCTCCCTCACGATTGCGGAAGATCTGCTGCGCGATCACGGCGTCGTGCTCGTGCCGGGCTCGGCGTTCGGGGTGAATGGCGAGGGTTGGTTGCGCATGACCGGCGTGAAATCATGGGACGTGCTCCGGGCCGGCACGGCGGTTCTGCAAGCGGCCCTGAGCTGAGCGGAGACCCACGCCATGGCTTCATCGACGGTCGACTCCGCCCCTTCCCTTTTCGCGAAACTCGGCCGCGTGTCGGGCGGCACGCAGGTGTTGATCGCGATGATCATCGGCGCGAGCGCGGGAGTGATCTTCGGCGAACGCGCGGCGGTGGTGCAGCCCTTGGGCGACATCTTCATTCGCCTGCTGTTGATGGCCGCGATCCCGCTCGTGTTTTTCAACCTCGTGGCGGGGCTCACGACCTTGAGTGACGTGAAGGTGCTCGGCCGGCTCGGCGTGCGCGTGCTGGCCTACTATACGGTCACGACGCTGGTGGCGCTGGCCATCGGGCTGACGGTGATGCAGCTGCTGCAACCGGGCATCGGCATGACGCTGCGGGACGAGGTGTCGGGCAACTTTGGCCAGGTCCCGTCGCTCATGCAGGTTGTTGTCGACCTGATCCCGCGCAACGTCTTCCAAGCCCTCGCCGAGGGCAAGGTGTCGCAGCTCGTGGTGTTTGCCCTGTTCCTCGGTGTATCAGTGCTATTGTTACCGGCGGAGCACAAGAGCGTGTGCGAAAAGGCCTTCAATGCCTTCGCCGAGCTGTTCCGCAAACTGGTGGGCATCGTGCTGAAATTCGGGCCGATCGGCATCGGCGCACTCACGGCGAACACGGTGGGGGTCTACGGCGCGAAATTATTTGGACCGCTCTCGGTGTTCATCGGCGGCGTATGGATCGCGCTGAGCGTGATGGCGGCGGTTTACCTGCTCGTGCTCTACGCCACGACGCGCATGACGCCGCGGGCGTTTTTCAGCCAGGCGGCCCCGGTGTTTCCGACCGCGCTGGCGACATGCAGCAGCATGGCCACGACCGCCGTATCGCTGGAGGTCGCCGGCGAGCGGATGAAGATCCCGCGCCGCATCTACGCGTTCACGATTCCGCTCGGCGCGCAGATCAACAAGGACGGAACGTCGATCTTCCTGGCGAGCCTGCTGCTGTTCACGGCGCAGGCGGCGGGCGTGTCGTTCGGGTTCGGCACCATCGTGACGATTTTATTGCTCGGCCTGTTGCTGTCGGAAGGTTCGGGCGGCATCCCCGGCAGCGGCATCGTGATCGGGTTGATCTTCGTGAAGGCGTTTAACCTGCCGGTGGAAATCGCGGCCATTGTGGTCGGCGTCTATCGGCTGATCGACATGGGCACGACGATGGTCAACTGCATGGGCGACCTCATCGCGACAAAGATCATCGCGCACTACGAGCCGGCGGAACCGCTCGGGGCCCAGCCGGAGGTTACCGCCGGTTAACGAGGATTCCCGCCTCGGCCGCCGTAGCCGGAACGAACGGTTTTTCGGACTCGCCGGTCCAGCGCATCAGCGTGAGGTCGGCCGTTTGCGCGCCTCGTTCACCGGAGTTTTTCACCAGGTAAAACAAGCCGTGCCCAAGCGGCTGCAGGCCCACATCGGCCTTTTGCATCCAACCGCGAAGGCCCGTGACTGAGTCGCGCAACCCGTCATCGGCCAAGGACAACACCCTCCCGCGAGCCCCGCCCCGCCCCTCCGGCCCGGGCACACCGATCAGCTCGCCCCGCGCGGGCTCGGATGCGGCCTCGACCGCAAACATCAGGTAGTTGGGAAATGCCGGCTTCTTGCCCGCATAGACGCCCATGAACCAACGCTGCTGCGCGGCATCATAAGCCAGGTTTTGCACGCCGTAAGTGGTGTTGCCGGTGCGCACGAAGTATTTGCCGTGCGGATGCGACGGCCCGCTGTGATGCGGCGCGGCCTCGGTGAGCGGGCGCGCCTGCCCGGCCCAATCGGACACGTCGTATTGCAGCAATACCTGGTGGTCGTTGTCGGTGCGAGCGACGTTGCCATAGATCCCGTAGGCCACGGTCAGGTAGGACGGGCCGTCCGTATGGCCAAACGCCGGACCGAAGCTGACCCCATCGATGCCGGAGCAACCGTAACGATGATCGGGCGATTCAGCGACGCGCCCGCTGAACTTCCCATCGTCGCCGTCAAAATGGCCGTCGTCGTTCATGTCGGCGGTGTAGTCCTCCACGACCTCGGCCAAGTAGACCGTGCGAAACAGGTCCGAGGCGGCGGCTTCGATCCCGATCCGGTCGAGGCGAGCCACCTCGATCATCGCGATGTAGAACGCGTTGTCGTTCTTGTATTCGAGGGAGCCGTAAACCCGGCCGTCGGCCGGGTTGAAGTCGAGATCCCCCAGATGGCCGGTCCAGCCCACCAGCGTGCCGACGAGGTGCCCGGAGAAGTCGTATTTTGCGAGCAGCGTGGTGAACGAATAGTAGATGTAGCCGCCCTCCAGATCGACCGCGATGCCCTGCACATGACCCGCCGGCCAGGTGCCGCCGTTTTGAGTGAGCGGCAACGGGGAATGGACACCGGGCGAGGCCGCGATCGGATTGCTCGCCGCCAGAGCCTGCGCAGCGCCAAGGAACGAGAAAAGGACAAAGGATTTTGCGCTCACGATGGGTTTAAGGCGATCACACGCGGTTGAGTTTCGAACGGCCATCCTCGACCACGAAGGAGGCGCGGGTGATCAGGGGCGCACCGGGACGATCGACGTAGGGCACGCATTGATACTCGGTGCGCCATTGCTGCGGCGTGATCTCACAACTCACGTAACCGCGCTCGCCGTTGAAGTATTTCACGTGGGGATTTTCCGCCATGATCTCCGCCGCGAAACTCGGGTGCGTCTCGCCGTTGGACGTGATGGACGTGCCGACAAACTCGACGGCGGTCGGAGCCGCGTCGGGCGAGTCAAAGACGGGCGCGAGTTCGTTGGCCCAATTGGTATGAATATCACCGGTGAGCACGACGGGATTGCGCGCGGGGCTGTCGCCGAAATGCCGCACCAGCCGACGCCGCTCGGCTTCGTATCCACTCCACTGATCCATCCACGTCTTGACGCCGGGTCCGACCTGTTGGTCAAAACACACCATCATGATCTGCTGGGCCACGATGTTCCAGCCGGCAGCCGAGCGATCAAGGCCGTCAAACAGCCATTGTCGCTGACGGTCACCCATCAACGTGCCCCGCTCGTCGAGCACCTCCGGCGTGACGACCTTCAGGCCGTCGCCCAGCGGTTGGTCGGTGCGATATTGGCGCGTGTCCAGGACATGGAACGAGGCGAGCTGGCCAAACTCCAGCCGACGATAGAGCAACATGTCGGGGCCGTGCGGCAGCGAGGCGCGGCGCAGCGGCATGTGTTCAAAGTAGGCCTGATAGGCGGCCGCACGGCGTTGGAGAAATTCATCCCGGGTATAGCGATCCGGGTGTTCGTGAATGTCGTTCGCGTAGTTGTTGCTCACCTCGTGATCATCCCACGTCACGATCCACGGCGCCGCGGCATGCGCGGCCTGCAAGGCCGCGTCGGATTTATAGAGCGCGTAACGCGCCCGATAATCATCCAACGTGAAGATTTCCGGCGTGTGAATCCGGCGGACGGGTTCCTTCACGTCGCCCTTCTCATAGATGTAGTCGCCGAGGTGAACCACGAGATCGAGGTCTTCGCGCGCCATGTGTTCGAAGGCCGTGTAGTAGCCTTGGCCGTAGTGCTGGCAGGAGGCGAAGGCGAAGCGCAACCGGTCGGCCGCCGCGCCGGCGGGAGGCATCGTGCGGGTGCGACCGAGCGGGCTGACCTCGCCGCCCGCCTTGAATTGATACCAATACCAGCGATCGGGCTTCAGCCCCTCGACCTCGACGTGCACGGAGTGGCCCCACTCCGGCACGGCCGCCACCGTGCCGCGTTTCACCACGCGACTCATTCCCTCATCCTCTGCGAGCTGCCAGTCGACCTTGACCGGCTCCCGCGGCATGCCGCCACCGGATTCACGCGGAAGCGGGGCGAGACGCGTCCATAGAACCATGCCATCCGGCAACGGGTCGCCCGAGGCGACCCCGAGCGTAAACGGATAGGCCGGAAACCGCGACGCCGTGCGGGTCACCCCAAGCGCCTGGTTGGATAACAGCGCCGCCAGCGCGAAGGAGGCGCTGCCGGTGAGGAAGGTCCGACGGGAGAAACTCGCGTCACCGACTTTAGGATACAGCGGGGGATTCATGAGAAATGGAGTTCAAATGGAAAAGACCCGGAGGGCGGAAACGATTCCGCCCTCCGGCCGAACGATCAGAAGGTGCCCTTGAGGCCGGCGTTCCACATCGAGCCGTAAACGTCGTAGAGGTAGACGCGGCCCGGGACGTTGGAGTATTGCACCGTGGGAGCGTTGAAGATGTTGCGGCCCGACAGCATGAGCTCGAAGTGTTCGGAGACCTTGTAGCCGAAGCTGATGCTCCACAGCTCACGAGCGTCGAGCCAGCGAAGGCCGGTGTTGTTGGTGGTTTCCGTGTCACTCAACGAACCGAGACGCGATGCCGCCTGCCACGTGCCGTTGATCTGACCATTGAAGCGACCGTAACGATAGCGCAGCCCCCAGTTGGCGACCTTGTTGGGCACACCGATACGCACATCGTCGGCGATCACCCGGGTGACCGACCCATAGAGGCCGAGACCCTTCAGCATCCCGGGCAAAAAGGTGAGCTGTTGATTGTATTCAACGGTGATGCCGTCGGTCTCAAACGTGCCGATACCGTTTTGCGCGCTGACGAAGGAGTAGCCGGGATAGTCCTCGGCGGTATAGCCCACGTCCTCAGGATTCACCGCGATCCCCGTTTGCTGCATGTCCTTCAATTTCAGCTTATAATAGGAGATCCCAATGACACCTGAGGGCTCGAGGAAATACTGGAGGCCGGCATAATACTTCGTCGAATGCTCGGGCTTTAGCTCCGGATTCGGCACGTTGACGGTCTGGGTGTTATCGTTGACGGAGGTGACCCCGCCAAGATTCCCGTAGTCAGGACGAAGGATGGAATCACTGAAGGCCACCTGGCCGACCAACTTCTTCGAAAAGTCATATTTGACGCCTCCGCTGAGGAACCAGTCGTCATAGTCGCCGGTGCGCTGGGAATACTGGCCATTGTGATATTGATAAAGCAGACCTTCGGGCGTGGTGGCCGCGGTCGAGCTCGTGGGATAACCGGCGGCCTTCACCTCGGAGAGCGGGCGGATATCGGCGATCCGGGCTTCGGTGTTGGTTTTCTCGTAGCGAAGTCCGAGGTCGAAGCGGGCCGGGCCCACCCGCGTCTGCCCCTCGAAGTAGGCCGCATCGATCTGTTCCTGGATCCGTTTGTTGTTATCCAGCTGGCGCTTCAGGTTCCCGAGCGAGTCGGGCACGAAGTATTCGGGATGCCGGGCGTAAATGTCGTAAACGGCATAATTGCTGTCGGCACGCCAGTTTTGGGCGGTGACGTTGCCCCCCTTGCCGTCGAGGTTGAGATCGAATTGGTAGTTCTGGGTTGCCGGGATCATCGCCTCCGGCGCCGTCTGCGTCAGGTCGCCCGTGGGGCCGACGTATTGGAATTGTTTATACGAACCCTCGTTGGTCTTCCAATCATTGGTGCGGGAACCGAGGCCGCCCAAAAGTTTCACGGGAAACCCGCGCACGGTCAGCTCCTTCGTCAGATCGAGATAACCGCTATACATCTCGTTGACGGCATTGGATTCGGACGTGCGGATATTGTTGCCGATATCGTCGTCGCGATTCCAGCTCGTGGCATCACCCCAGGGGCGACCCGCCGTCTGGGTGAGCGTCCAAGTGGGCGAGTCTTCCGACGGGCGATCGGCGGTAAAGCCCAGACGGGTAATCCAGTCATCGGTGCGCTGGAAGAATCCCTTGCTGTTATCCCGAAAATTAAACTGCGACTTGGAATAGCTGCCCCGGGCCGTAGCCCCCCAGGTATCGCCCTTGTATTCAAGTTTGGGGGCCAGGAGCCAGACGGGCGTGCCCGCGTAGCGGTGGGAATAGGAAGTGCGAAGATTCGGGCTGCTGCTGCCGGTGACGGCGGCGCCACTGGTGGCGTTGGTGGGATTGGCCACGACGTGGGTGGTCGTGCTGTCCAACGGCTGGGTCGCCACGGGAGAATAGAGGTAGGTGTATTGATTGACGTATTCGACGTCATAGAACGAGTAGCTGCTGCGCCACGACAGGGTGAGGTCGTCGGTGAGCTTGTAATCCATGCTCAAGTTGGCGGCCTGACGGGTCGTCATCTTCGGGCCGGGACGGAACATGATGTCGTTGATCTTGGGATTATCGACGGTCGCGCCGGAAGCGGCGTTGTTGTAATTATAGCGAACCTGCACCCGATCCTGCTGAACGAAGTTGGCGTTGTAGCTGGTGTTGAATTCGACGCCGAGGCGGCCATCGAGGAAGATATCGGCGTAACCGAACTGGCCGGAGGGAAAGATGCGGCTGTGCTTCTTGTCGTCAGGAAAATATTCCCGCTTAAACTCCGCGTCGGAGGTGCCGACACCGTAAACCTGGAAAACGACGGTCCGGCCCTCTCGTTCGAAGGCATGCTTGCTGCGCAGGTTGATGGTGCCGCCGGGGGAATCTGCGTCCATGCTGGCGGTCAGCGTGTTGTTGAACTCGATCGAATCGATGCCCGTGATCGACATCTGCTCGAAGGAATTTTGGCGACCGGAATTGTTGTTCGAGGTGGCCGTGGCCATGCGCGCGCCATCGGTGGTAAAATTGGAATACTTCGGGTCCAGGCCCCCGATGCGAACCGCACTGGTGTCCACCTCGACGTAATCCAGCGACAAACCGGGCATCGATTTCATGAACTCGCCGACATCGCCCATCGTAAGTTCGCCGTAGTTGTCCGCCGCGACCACGTTCTTGGCGTTGGTGGCGGCCCGCCGCTCCATGAGGGCCTTGGCCTGACCGCTGCGCGACGAGGTGATCTCGAGCTTGTCGAGCAGCATCACCTTATCGTCGCCGGTGGCTTTGGTGGCATAGGACATCGACCCCATGCCTAGATTGACCGTGGTGGTCTGTCCCGCGACGACCGTGACCGACTCCTTGGTCAGCTGCAGACCTGTGTAATCGGCCACCACCGTGACCTCGCCGGCCGGCACGTTGAAGAGCGAGAACGCGCCACCATCGACCGAGTAAACCACAAGCGGGGTGCCCTCGATACTGATCTCGGCATTGCGTAGATACTCGTTGGTCGCGGTGTTGAGCACCCGGCCACGAATGGTGCCCGTAGCGACCGTTTGGGCGCTCGCGGAGCCGACCAGACCGAAGGCGATCAGCGTCAGGACGGAGAGCGACAAGGACAGTACTCGCCGCAAGCGGGGCGAAGAGGGGGAGATCGATGCAGTTTGCATAATTATTCAGAATGAATCTCTCATCTTTGTGCGGCATTTCCATGTCACGCCGGTGACTTTTCCGTTACGGAAACGCTGCGCCGGAACATTTCCCCCTCTCGGTATCGGGGAATCGCGCTCCGTCCTCTCGCCGCGGGCCGGTCGCTCTCGGCTCGACGCCCGCGTCGAAATCGTTCATTCCCCAGAACGGCAAGTTCATGCAAAATTCTTATTCAGACGACCGCCTGCGCTTGGCCGCGCGACTCTACTACATCGAAGGCCTCGGGCAGCAGGAGGTCGCCAAGTTCGTGAAGGTTTCGCAGGCCAAAGTTTCCCGCTTGCTCGCGCTGGCGCGGGAGCGCGGCATCGTGCGCATCTCGGTCGCCGACTACGAACCGAGGCGCCCCGATCTCGAAGGCCAGTTGATCGAGCGTTTTAAACTCTCCGAAGCGATCGTGCTCAAGGCGATCGACGGCCTGAGCAGTTCGGACCTGCGTCGTTCGGTCGGCCATTTCGCCGCGCCGATGCTGAGCGAACTGATTCGGCCGCGGGATGTGGTGGCGGTCGCCGGCGGCCGCACCCTCCATGAGCTGGTGCATCACCTCCCGGAGCAGCCGAATCGCTCCCTCACGGTCGTGCAAGCCATGGGCAGCGTGGATTCTCAGCTCAACGCCTTCGATGCGTCCGAAGTCGGGCGCGTGCTCTCCCAACGACTCGGCGGCTCGTTCCTCGCGCTCAACACGCCGGCTTTCATGCCGGACAAGCAGACGCGCAACGCCTTGTTCAATCTCGGCCAAGTGAAGGATGTTCACACCCGTCTGGGCGGTGCCAACCTCGCGTTGGTCGGCGTCGGCACGCTCGAAAATTCCGTATTTGCGGAACGTGGAGTGCTGGGCGCGCAGGACGTAACCGCCCTGCGCCAGGCCGGAGCCGTGGGCGAAATTTGCGGACGTTTCTTCGACAGCGAGGGCAATGAGATCAAAAGCACGTGGTGCGACCGCGTGATGAGCATCGAACTTAAGCAACTGCGCAGCATCCCGCTCACCCTCGGGATTGTGTCCGGCAGTGATCGCGGTCCGGCGATCCTCGCAGCCGTGCAAGGCGGATTGATCAAGGGGCTGATTATCGATGAAGCCGGCGCGATGGCACTGCTGACCACCCCTGCCTTGGTCATGCGCCGCAAGAAGTCGCCGCGATCGCGGTAAACCGACCGCCCGTAATGGGGCGGTAGGGTAGCGGCCGTTACGCGATCTTCACATCCGCACCTTTGCGCCCCGCAGGGGTTCCGCGATCAACTCGGTGCGTCGGTCGGGCCCCGGTCTGCCGGCGCCGACTTAATCCGAACCGCGTCCCGCCAACCATCGCCGACCTCCGACCGTGGACCCATCACGCCTCCTCCTTGTCCTGCTCCGCGAGGGCGCGCCCGCATCCGCCTCGCGCCCCCATGCGCCGAACAGACCGGCCGACTGCTCGCGTGAGTTTCATCGAGGTCCAATGGCGGTCGCCCTTCGGAGGCCGCAGTCATGAAAGCGGCCGCAGACGAAACGGGCGGCAATCAAACGGCCCGCTTCCGCTACTGGCAGAACCGCACCCTCATCACCACGATGGTGGGCTATGCAGCGTTTTATTTTGTCCGCAAGAACCTGAGCGTCGCCATGCCCGCGATGCAGCAGGATCTCGGCATCACGAAGGCGGATCTTGGCCTGTTCCTCACCCTGCACGGGTTGCTCTATGGGGTTTCCAAATTCGCCAACGGCTTCCTCGGGGATCGCGCCAACGCCCGCTGGTTCATGATCGCCGGGCTACTGCTCTCGGTCGTCGCCAACGTGGCGTTTGGCCTCAGTTCAACGGTCATGCTGCTCGGCCTTTTCTGGCTGCTCAACGGCTGGGTTCAGGGCATGGGTTTTCCGCCCTGCGCGCGCTTGATGACGCATTGGTTTCGCCCCGAGAAGCTCGCCACCAAGATGTCGGTGTGGAACACGTCGCACTCGATCGGAGCCGCGCTTATTGTAGTGATCTGCGGCTACGTGGTCGGCTTCGGTTGGCGTTGGTGTTTCTTTGCGCCGGCCTTTCTCGCGACTGTGGTGGCGTTGTTCCTCGCGCTCCGCCTGCGCGACACGCCGAGTTCGGTTGGGCTGGCGGAAATCCACGATGCGCACGATGACGGCGCCCCTGCACCGGCCGCCGGCTTCGGCGCCTTCGTGCGCCGACAGGTGTTCGGCAATCGCAACATCTGGCTCATCGCGGTCGCCAATTTTTTTGTCTATACGGTTCGCTACGGGATCCTGGACTGGGGCCCGACCCTGCTGCGCGAGTGGAAAGGCGTGCCGCTCCACCAAGCCGGTTGGATGGTCGCCGCTTTCGAGATTTCCGGCATCGGTGGCATGCTGGCCGCTGGCTGGGCGACGGATCGCTTTTTCGGCGGGCGGGCCGTCAGGATGTGCGTGATCTGCATGACGCTCGCGAGCGGCGTCCTGGCGTTGTTCTGGCAACTCGAATCGCCTTCGGCCGGCCTCACCACGGCGTTGCTCGCGGCCGGTGGCTTCTTCATCTACGGCCCGCAAGCCTTGGTCGGCATCGCGGCCGCCAATCTCGCCACCAACCGCGCCGCTGGCACCGCCATCGGACTCACGGGTCTCTTCGGCTACCTGAGCACGATTATCTCCGGCTGGGGCTTGGGCTGGTTGGTCGATGCGCACGGCTGGGGCGCGGCGCTGGCGGCCCTCGTCGTCATCGCCGGCATGGGCACATTACTCTTTGCCCTCGCTTGGCGGGCACCGGCGCATGGTTACACGCTTTTGTCCGGCGCGGCGCGCCACCCGCCCAAGGCGCCGCCCCCGCACTCCAGGCACGCTCACCTGGGAGCCCGCGCCCCCGAGGGTGCCTAGGTTTCCGGTCGATCGTGCCCACCGCACCCCGACGCCGACCGGCAGGGCTTGACCCGAAAGCGCCGCCGGTGAAATTTCCCGCGCGATGCGGGCTCTACCCAAGGCAGCGATCAAAGCACGAAACTCGTCCATTCACGGGCGGGGCGTTTATGCGGCGCGGGATATTCCGGCTTACTCGTTCGTCACCGAATACACCGGCGAACGCATCACGGTGGGCGAGGTGAACCGGCGCGAAAAACGGCGCCGAGACCGACTCGCGGCCGGCCAATCCGCCTACGCGAAGGGTGACGATGAGGCCTGCGATTATCTCTTCCTGCTCGACGACCAGAAATACGCCATCGATGGCCGCGACTCCGGCAACGTGGCCCGGCTCATCAACCATAGTTGCGAGGCCAACTGCTGCTCCGACATCATCGACGGACGGGTGTGGATCATTTCCACCCACGATATCGCGAAGGGCGAGGAGCTCACGTTCGACTACGGCTACACCTTCCGCGACGGCCTGCATAACCCCTGTCTCTGCGGCAAACCGTCCTGCGTCGGTTTCATCGTGGCCAGCGACCAACGATGGCGGGTGAAGCGCTGGCGGCGGAGTCAGGCGCGAGCCCCTGAAACAGAACTCCTGTCAGGCCGAAAATAGCCGCCGCCCCGAGTCCGGCACGCACGCGGCCAATGAATGCGCCGCTTAAGCCGCGCTGCATCTTGGCGGCCCGAACGGCGGGGCTGATTGCATCCCGTCCGACCGGCCGTGTAACGTCTGCCTCCGATGGACAACTTGGAAGCGGCGCGCGCCACCATGGCGTTTTCGTTGGGGTTCCACATCGTCTTTGCGGCGGTGGGCATGACGATGCCGTTTCTGATGTCGACGGCGCACTGGTTGTATCTACGGGGCGGTGACAAGATCTACCTTGAGCTCACCAAGACGTGGATGAAGGGCGTCGCCATCCTCTTCGCGGTGGGCGCGGTATCGGGCACCGTGTTGTCGTTTGAACTGGGGCTGTTGTGGCCCGGCTTCATGGAACACGCAGGCGCGATCATCGGCATGCCGTTCTCGTGGGAGGGCACGGCGTTCTTCATCGAGGCCATCGCGATCGGACTTTTCCTCTACGGCTGGAATCGCATGAACCGCTGGGCGCACTGGGCGACGGGCGTCGCGGTGGGTTTGTCGGGTTTCGTGTCGGGTATATTCGTGGTCGCGGCCAATGCCTGGATGAACGCGCCGGCGGGTTTCGACTGGGTGGATGGCGCCGCCCAGAACATCGATCCGGTCGCCGCCATGTTTAACCGCGCCTGGTTGCACCAGAGCATCCACATGCAACTCGCGGCGGTGCAGGCGATCGGATTTGCGGTCGGCGGCATCCATGCGTGGCTGCTGTTGCGCGGCAAAGCACCGGCGCTGAACCGCAAGGCGTTCCGCATCGCGATGACGTTTGGCGCGAGCGCCGCCATCCTGCAACCGCTGGCCGGCCATTTCGCGGGTCAGAAAGTTGCCGCTCAACAACCCGCCAAACTCGCGGCGATGGAAGGGCATTTCGAGACCGGCCGCCGCGCCCCGCTCTACATCGGCGGCATCCCCAATGTGGAGGAGCAACGCATGGAATGGGGCATCCCTTTGCCGGGGATGTTGAGCTTCATCGCGCACGACGATTTCGAGGCCGAAGTGATCGGGCTCGATCAGTTTCCGCGCGAGGACTGGCCGGCGGTCGTCGTGGTGCACGTGGCCTTTCAGATCATGGTAGGCATCGGCATGGCCATGGCCGCACTCGGGCTGCTGTATTTCTGGTTCCAACGAAAGCAGCGGGCGTTCCCCCGCTGGTATCTGTGGACGCTGGTCGCGTTCATTCCGCTCGGGGTCGTCGCCATCGAAGCCGGTTGGATCGTGACGGAAGTGGGTCGGCAACCCTGGATCATCTACAACGTGATGCGCACGGCCGATGCCGTCACGCCCGTGCCGGGCATGGTGTATCACTTTTACATGTTTCTCGCGCTCTACCTCACGCTGGCGGTCGCCACCGCGTGGTTGCTGCGCCGGCAGGTGGTGGCCATGCAAAACAAGTTCGCCGCATGAGCCCGCGCGCCGTCCGCCATGATTGACCTGCTCATCTTTTTCATCGGCGCCTCGCTCTGGCTCTACGTGTTGCTGGGCGGTTCCGACTACGGCGCCGGCATCATCGAGCTCTGGCCGGCCGGATCGCTGCGCACCGCCCAGAAGAAGGTGATCAATCACGCCATGGGTCCGGTGTGGGAAGCGAATCACATGTGGCTCATCCTCATCGTCGTGATCCTGTTCATGGGGTTCCCGCCGATTTTTACGACGCTCATGGTCTATTTGCATTTGCCGATGCTGGCCCTGCTCGGCGGCATCGTGGTGCGCGGCGCGGCGTTCACGTTTCGACACTACGATGCGGTGCAGGCAAAACGTTCGCAGCGGGTTTACACGGTGATTTTTGGCCTCTCCAGCCTGTGGACGGCTTTCTGGCTCGGCATCATCGTCGCGAGCCTCAACCGCGGCCTGATCGACCGAGAGGCGGCCTCGTTTTGGACCGCCTACATCGCGCCGTGGTGGGGCTGGTTTCCGGTCGCGGTGGGTGGATTCGTCGTGTGCATCTTTGGCTTTCTCGCGAGCATCTTCCTCGTGGGCGAAACCGATGACCCGGTCCTGCAACGACGTTTCACCCGTCACGCGGCCGGGCTCAACGGCTTGGTGATCCTCAGCGGCGCGGGCGTGTTTTTCACATCCCTCGGCGAAGCGAATAATCTCATGCACGCTTTCCTCCGTGATCCGCGGCTGCTCAGCGTGCTGGTGATCGCCACGCTGCTGTGCGTAGCGCTGTGGCGCTTCATCAACCGCCGCCACGTCTACCGCATGCGCGCCGTCGCGGCCGGACAGGTAACCCTCATCCTCGTCGGCTGGCTACTGCTCTATGCGCCCAATGCGCTCACGACCGCCGAAGGTCCGGTAAACTTTTATACGGCCGCCTCCCCGCCCGCAACCTTGCGCCAACTCGTCATCGCCTTGCTGGTGGGCAGCGTCTTCATTTTTCCCAGCCTGCTCTATCTCTTCCGGGTGTTTAAGCTGACCCCCCCGTCGTCCGACGACTGAGCCCGATGCCGCTCACGGTCCCAGCCGTCGTTTCAGCTCCGCTTCGTCGATCACCTCCACCCCACGCTCGCGCGCCCGGATGAGCGTCGCTCCGGCGTTCGCCCCCGCGACCACCAACGTCGTGCGGGCCGTAAGGCGTGATTCCACCACGCCGCCCGCGGCCGCCACGCGTTGCCCGGCTTCGGCCCGCGTCCATGTCGCCAAGCCACCCGTAAACACCACCACATCGCCCGCAAAAGGGCCCCGCGACGGCGCCGTATCATCCGCCGGCAACGACCGGCGCGCGACACCAAGCGCCACCAGCTCCCGCGCCCACCCGCGATAAACCGGCTCAATCTCCTCGGCCTCCGCGAGATTCGCCAACGAACCCACTCGCACCGCCATTTCCGCCGCCGTCACCGGTCCCACTCCCGGCATCCCTAATGCCACAATAACCGCACTCAAATTACGCTCACGGCTCATCGCGATTTCATCGAGCAATCGCGCCGCCGAGGCAGGGCCAACACCGGGCAGGGGCACAAGCGCAGCCGCGGTCAGGCGATAAAGATCCGGCGGCCCACGCACCAAGCCCTCCGCCACCAAACGCTCCGCCAAAGCAGGGCCGAGCCCGTCGATGTTCATTCCCGCCCGCGACGCAAAATGCACCAAGCGACGCACCCGCTGCCCCGGGCAGGCAGCATTGCGGCACACCACATCCACGCCGTCCTCCTCCCGCCACAACGCAACCCCACACGACGGACATCTCTCTGGCACGTCATACGCCACGGCTCCCGCCACGCGTTGCAAGCGGTCGACCTCGACAACGGCGGGGATGATGTCGCCGGCCTTTTCCACGACGATTACGTCGCCTTCATGAAAGTCCCACGCGGCAAAGCGAACCGCATGATGCAACGTCGCCCGCGCGACCTGCGACCCCGCCAGATTCACCGGCTCAAACTCAGCCACCGGCGTGAGCACACCGCTCCGCCCCACCTGCCACTCCACGCCGGTCAACCGCGTCGTCGCGCGATTCGGCGCAAACTTATACGCGACCGCCCAACGTGGTGCCGCCGGTCCCTCCCCCAAAACCAATTGCTCGGCCACGCGGTCGAGTTTCACCACGACCCCATCAGTCGGATACGGTAGTTCCTCCCGCTCGTGCGCCCACGCCCCCACCGCCGCCTGCATCGCCATCAGACCTTTCACCTCCCGCACTCGCGGCACACTCGGCAGGCCCCAACCCGTGAGCCGCGTCTGGAAATCCGCCAAGGTCGTCGGACGGTCCGCCGCCGGCTCCCAAGCGCCCCACCCAAACAACACCACCGTCAATCCGCGCTCCGTCACCACGCTCGGATCGTGTTGTTTCAACGTGCCCGCCGCGAGATTCCGCGGATTCGCAAACGGTGCCAAACCCGCCTCGCGCTGGCGGACATTGATCTGCGCAAAATCAGCCGCCCGCAGATGGATCTCTCCGCGCAACTCGACCACGTCAGGCCAGTCCTCGCCGCGCAGTCTTGGGCGCACCCCGGAGATCAGACGCACGTTCGGCGTCACATCATCCCCTTCCTCGCCGTTGCCCCGCGTCACGGCCCGAACCAGCCGCCCGGCCTCATAGGTCAGACTGATGGCAACGCCATCAAACTTCGGCTCCACCGAGTAAACCACATCCTCGTGGCCCACCGCCTCGACCACCGTCCCGTGAAACCCGGCCAATTCATCCGCCGTAAAGACTTTGTCGAGGCTGCCCATGCGGACCCGGTGACGCGCCTTCGGCCAGCTGTCATCCCGATCGTCGCCAATCGCGGCGGGCAACCTTGTCCCAGCGCCGACGTCGGTAATATTCGGATACGCGGCTTCCAGACGCCCCAACTCAGCCTTCAACCGATCATAGTCATAATCACTGATCTCCGGCGCCGCCTGCTTGAAATACAAATCATCGTGGTAAGCCACCTCCGCCCGCAACGCCCGCACGCGCTCCACGATGCCGGGCGGGATCGTCGCCCTCGCCGATTCCGGAACCGGCGGGACACCGCCAACGAGTCCTGAGCTAAAAGCAAAGCACCAAGTAAACACCGCGAGAAAGACGACGGGCATACCGATATAACGCTCGGAACCTCCTCAATCTTTCAGCAAATGACCGCCGGAGACTAAAAATCACCGGAATGATCCCTCACTACGGCCGCAACGATAAGGCCGTCTGGCAGGAAAACTCAGGCTAACGCATGAGCGCTCGATATCCGACAAAATCGGTGTGCAACCGCTGAAACACCGCATACTTCGCGTCATGATAGATCGCGCCCTTGCCTCGACTCGGCCGGATGACGGCTCCCGCCGCGTTCAAGGCCGCCATCGCATCGACGACGCGCAGATACCGCCCCGACGCCACCGCCCCCAGCACCGCCGCCCCGAGCAACACTGCCTCGGGTTCGCGCGGGAGCACCAGCGCACACCCCGTGATATCCGCATGCTCGCGCAGGAACACCGGGTTCTTGGTGCCGCCACCACAGATCATGACCTGGTTGATCGCATAACCCTTCCGGTTCATTTCCGCGATGATGTGGCGCGTGCCGTAGGCCACCGCCTGAATCGCCGCCAGATACAGTCGCGCCAGATCCTCCAGCGTGGACGACAACGTGAGGCCGACCACCGCACCTTTCAGCGACGCGTCCGCCCGCGGCGACCGGTTGCCGTGAAAGTCCGGCTGCACATGCAGATCCCGCGTCAACTCCGCCGGATGACGCACGCCCTCCGCCGCCGCCATCTCGTCGAGTTTGGCATTAAGAAACTCATACGGCGACTGACCCGCGCGACGGGCCGCCGCCTTCAACTTCGCCGTCGCCCCGTGGTTAAATATCACGTGGTCAATCAACGCCCCGGTCGCCGACTGACCGCCCTCGGTCAGCCACATCCCGGGAATCATCGCCGAATGGTAAGGCCCCCAGATGCCCTTGATGAAACGCGGCGCTTTCGAGACCGCCATGTGACAGGACGAGGTGCCGCCGATCAGCGCGAGCCGACGATTCAGCCCCGCCGGCGAAACCTTCCCCGCGCCCAACATCCCCAGTCCGCCCGCGTGCGCATCGATGATGGAAACGCCCACCGCGGTGCCCGCCGCCAGACCGAGTTCCTGCGCCGCCTTGGCGGTCAACCCCTGCCCCAACGCCTCTCCCATCGGGCGAATGCGTTGCCCGATCCGAGCGAAGCCCTCATCGGCCAAATCGCCCAAACCGATCTTCTTGAAGTAACGTTTATCCCAGCCTTCGCCCGCCGTGCCGCGATGCCCAAGATACGTCCACTTGCACACCGTCGAACAAAGCGAACGGCTGTCGTCTCCCGTCGCCCGATACGTCAGAAAGTCCGGCAGATCAAAAAACCGCGCCGCCCGCGTCCAAGTCGCCGGCAGGTTTTCCTTCAACCAACCCAGCTTCGGCGTCTGCATCTCCGGCGACACCGCGCCGCCGACGTAACGCAATACCGGCGAGCCGAGTCGATTGATACGCGCCGTTTGCGTCATCGCCCGGTGATCCATCCACACCATCACGTTCTGCGCGTCACGGCCCGTCGAGCTCACCGTGACCGGCCGATCCTCGGCATCGAGCACGACCAACGAGCAGGTGGCGTCGAACCCGATGCCTGCCACCTCCGCCGGCCTCACCCCGCCTTGTTTCAACGCCGCCCGCACCGCCTGGCCGCACGCCGCCCAGATGTCCTCCGACGACTGCTCAACGTGGTCCGGCGCCGGCTTCCACATCGTGATCGCCTGACTCGCAGTGGCGACCGTCCGCCCTTGCTCGTCAAATAACCCCGCCCGCGCGCTGCCCGTGCCGACGTCAATTCCCAGGTAGTATTTCATCTGCATTATCCAATCCGTGTTAACGGGTTTCAGCGGTCGTCCCCATCGGGGGGCACCTCCACCACAAAGATCTGCGCATAGCCCGCCACGTCGCGGGTATAGGCGACGCGCGCGCCATCCGGAGAAAACCCACAGGCCGTCGCCGACGGCGGCGACACCCCCGGAGCCGACTCCGACAGCCGCTCCGTGCGTCCTGTCGCGATGGTCGTGACACAGACACTGCCATCCATCACGTGCGCGACGCGCTCCCCGTCAGGACTCCACGAAATCGCCGACGCCACGTCGTGCGCGTTTCGCGTGATTTGCCGCATGTATCCGCCATTAGGCGACACCGTCCACAACTGCACCACGCCCGCCTCATCCTTCATTAAGAACGCAATCGCCGACCCATCCGGCGAAGCCCGCAACCAATGCCGCGGCACCGCCGCCACCCCAGGAAATGCCCGCCCGTCCGTAAACGTGAGCCGGCGTTGCACCACGCCGGCCGGCGGCGACATTCGCGTCGTCTCCGTGCCTTGCAACGGTCCGTCCCCCGCCCGCGTCAGATCATCCGGCAGATCGACCACAAAGACTTCGGCGTGCGACGTGCCGTCCGCCGCCCGCACCAAACCCTGAAACGCCAGCGCCCGGTTTTGGCGGGTGCCGTCCACGCGCACGTAGCCACGGCTGCCGATCCAGCCTTCCTCAAACGCCTTGCTGATTTCATCACCGCCCGGCTTCGGCTCGTCGACCACGCGCGCCACCACCGCCGAGAAATACTCGCCATCATTATTCCGCGGATGCGTGCGCCCGACCTGCACCGGCCCCGCCGGCACCGACACCGCGATCGTGCGCAGATTGCGATCGTGCGCCTCCGCCGCGTCTCCCGCCGCATCCAACTGCGCCAACACGTCGTCTTCATACGTGAAGCTCACCCACTGCCCGTCCGGACTGAACACATGCACGTGCGATCCGCCCCGCAGCGCTCCCGGCGTAAAGGGCGGCGCATAATTCATCGCGTCCAGCGGACGTCCCACGCCGGGAAGCGTGACGTCAACCAGCACTCCGCGCCGTCGCGCAAAACCATAGCTCCACTCCGCGGTCGGATTCTCCGGCCCCTCGATAAACACCACCTCCGGACGCACCGGGTTATACGTTACGACGCCGCAATGCGCGCCGAGCCGGCTTTCGTAGATCACCTCGACAACGCCCGTCGCAACGTCCACGCGCTCGATGCGGTTGCCATTGAAAGCATCGCCAGTGCACACGTCATACACCAACCAACGGCCGTCCGGCGACCATACGTTGATATTGGTCAGCACGTGACCTTGCGGCGACGCGGTAATCTGGCGCTCCAGGGGTGCGGCCGATCCGATGATCGCCTCACCAAGGGCAATGCCCAGCATCGACGCCCGCCATGTGGTGATCACGGCGCGGGTTGCGAGAGATCGAGCACGACATGGCGGATCTTTTCCCGGCGCCAAGTATAGCTGATGTGCACGCGCCCGTCGCGCGTCTGAATCACTGCCGGGTAGGAATAGCCGTTCGGCGCCTCGTCATCTTCCAACACCGCCACATCGGTCCACGTCACGCCGTCGGTCGACACCGCCACATTCAGCGGCGAACGCGGGCCGCTCCGCCCATCGGGCCTCCGCGTGGTGGGATTGTAGACCAAAAGCTGACGCCCATCCGCCAGCGTCACCGCATCGGTGCCCGAACTCGGGTTGGCCAACGCCGTCGCGGTCATCCGCGACCACGTGCGGCCTTGGTCGCCGGACCAACTCGTAGTGATCACGTCATTACGGCTCCGACAGAGCAGCTGCAGACGCCCGTCCGTGTGAAACAACACACTCGGCTGGATGGCATCGAATTCGTCGCTTGAGTTGATGGGCCCCACCACCGTCCACGTGCGGCCCAGATCGTGAGTGAGTTCGAGGTGCACCGTCCACCCCGTCTCACGGCTCTCCGCGCTCGACGGACACAGGATCGAGCCGTCGGCCAGTTGCACG
>CAXBDS010000087.1:0-19255 GCA_963974355.1 uncultured Opitutaceae bacterium | reverse complement strand
TTGGTGGGACCCGCGATGTGCGGGGAAAGAATGATGCGGCCGCTGCGGACGAGGAGCGATTCGGCAGTGAGGGGATCCTCGTCGGCGACGTCCAATGCGACGCGCAGGCGTCCGCGGTCGGCCTCTTGCAGTAGCGCGGTGTGGTCGACCACGCCGCCGCGTCCGATGTTGACGAATACCGCCTGATCGGGGAGCGCAGCGAGGACCGCGTCGCTTACCGTGCCGGCGGTGGAGGCGAGCAATGATTCGCACTCGAAGAGCACGTCGGCGCCGGCGAAAAGTTCCGCCAGGGACGCAGCCGGTTGCACGTCGTGTTGGAGCATGATCTCGTGCGGCACACCGGCCGAAAACGCGACCACCGTGACGCCGAAAGGCCGCAGCAACGGCAGGAGGGCGCGTGCGATGCTGCCAAACCCGTGGAGGCCGACCCGACGGCCGAAGAGGCTCCGGGTGTTCAGGTCGGTGATGTGACGCGCGGTTGGCGGGCGCGCAATAAAGGCGGCCCAATCGGGCACGCTGCGCAGCGCGGCGAGCGCGAGCAGGAGACCGTGTTCGGCGACCTGATTGCTGACATGCGGTCCCCAGTTGGACACGATGCCGCCGCGTTCCAGAAAGGCGCGTGGCACGAGTTGACGCACGGATCCCGTGACGTGGCAGACGTAGCGCACGGGGCAATCGTCGGCCGCGAGCCAGGCGGCGCGGAGCGGTGGCGTGGTCCAACCCGTCACGAGCACGGTGGGTTGCATGGCCTCGATGCGTTGCGCCCATCCTTCGGTGATCAGATCGGCTTCTTCGATGAAGGTGATTTGGGCCTCGAAGGGAGAGGCGATCAGGGCCGGATGCAAAAAGAGGTCGAGGTCTCGTTTGGACAACGCGACGACGATGTGCGGCGGAATACCTGACGCGCCCGCCAGAGGCGGGTGGTGGACAGCGGAATCCATGACTGTGAAAAGGACTTAAGACGTGGCCCCGGGTTGGGATGTATCCGTCAGGCGATGACGGTCCAGCGCGGGCAGAAAGTCGTGCCGAATGCTCCACGAACCATGCACCGGATGCATGAGTTTCCGGGCGCCGCTATCCGCCTGTTCGACGGTCCACGGTTGCGCGGGGGCGCGGTCGGAGCCGGTCCACGTCAGTCCGGCGAGCCAGCCGCGGCCGGCAACCGTTGCGCTGACTGCGACGGGCGTCGTGTGGAGAGGCGCGGCCAAGTGGGTGCGCGGGGTGGATTCGTCGAGGCGTTCGTCCCATTCGTGGGTGGTGAAGCCGGTGATCGGTTGCAGCATGGTGCCACCTTCCGAGCGATGCCAGGCGCCGAGGACGGAGGGGGTGTCGGTGCGCTCGATTTGCTGATCGGGCAGCGGCAGCGCATAGCCGCCGAGGCGGAAGACGACCGGTTGTTGGGCGTTGTAGCGATGGACTTGGAGCGTCCAACCGTGGTGCCACCAGAGGCCGGTATCAACGGCGACGTTGGTCTGCACGGGCGGTCCGCTCTCGGGCCAGGCGTAGCCGAGCGCCCAACGGTAGAGCGTGTGCGTGGCGGCCATTTCGACCGGCACGGTGGAGTGGCGGCCATAGACGCGACCGTCGGCGGTGCGGATGGTGAGGGCGGAGTCGAGCGACCAGTTGGTCGGGGCGGGAAAGGCGCAGGTGAAGGCGCGGCCGGTGCGGTAGGCGGTCTTGCTCCACTTCCAGGCGCCGTAGCGCAGGTTGGTGTGCGAGACCTGCGAGCCGGCGTTGATGATTTCAACCGCGCCGCCGACGCGTCGCAGAATCAACCCGGCCGGGGCGATCACATGGGCACCGTCATCGATCTCGCTGAGGAGCGGTTCCTCGGGCGCGTGCCAAAATGCATGCGTCGACGGGAGCAACAACGGCGACAGACCCTTCGCGGCCCAGTAGGGTGAGCCGGCGCCGGTGTAGAGTTCGCGGGACTCGTCGAAGCGATCGACCCAGCCGATCGCGAGGCAGCCCTGTTCCTGGTAAATCGGGCGGGAGAGGAAGAAATCGAGGTTGCGCGTGCAGAGGCGGCGCAGGCGGCCGAGCGGCAGGTCGGTGCAGTCTTCGAGCACCGCGAGACCGAACGTGGCGATGGCGTTGAAGCGGTAGGTGATGGAACGGCCGAAGGCGGCGTGTTCGCCGCTGGCGGCAAAGAAATGCTGGTAGTCCGCCGTGAAGAGACGCGCCCATTCACGCCAACGTTGGGCGCGGGCGGGGTTCTTCGCGCCGTGCAGGCGGGCCCACCACAGGCCGTAGAAATTGAAGGCGTAGGCGTTGTAGTAGTCGAAGGATTGGTTGATGCCGTCCTGGAACCAGCCGTGGCCGCGATGCAGGTATTCGAGGCGCGTGAAATACTCGTTCACGACGGCGTCATCACCGGGTTGGCCGTAGCCGAAGCGACCGAGAAACTCGATCACGTGGATGCCCATGAAGTAGTGGTTGTTGTCCACGTAACCGGAGTGCCGGGCGGTCGCGAGCCAGGCGGCGACCTGATCTTTCTCGGCGGTGGTGAGCGGCTCCCACAGTTGGTCGGGCGCGATCTGCAGCGTGATGGCGACGAGCCCCATCTCGACGTGCAGCTGGTGGTAGTTGGCGTCGGGGCCCCAATACTCATCACCGCCCACAACCGTGCCCGCCACGAGGCCGGCGCGGAACCAGGCGGCGACGCGGGCGCGGAAGGCGGGCGCGTCGGGCGTGTCGAGGGCGACCTCGGATTGCAGGTAGTGGGCGGCCAGCAACATGGGCCGGGCAAACGATTCGAGGCGGTCAGCCGGGCCGCCGTTCGCGGAGGACGGGCCGGCGATCGCGATGCTGGCCCGACCGGGCTCGAACAGGCGCGCCAACGGCTCGAGCAGCGCCCGCGCCTGTGCTTGCCAGTGACGATAAGCGGTCGTGCCGCGAAGTTCGTTTCCGGTGGGGGCAGGTGCGCTGGCGGCCAGACCACGACGACCGCTCAGGTAGAGTCCGGTGCCGGCGAGGGCGGCCACTTTCATGAATTCACGACGAGGGAGGTGGGGCATGGGCTTGCGCAGAGTGGGGTGGGCGTCCCCGGCCGAACCGGAGGGCAAGGGGATGGCCAGATGCTTGGGGGAGCCCCGGCACCGGCCAACCTCCCCGCTTGTCACACAGGTGACGAAGGGGGCGCCAACCGGTGTCTAATGCGGTTGTTTCCGCAGCGTCTGTCCAGGCAACCAGCGGCCCTCAACATGGATGCGCTGAGGGTTTTCCGGCACGCCGCGTTCCTGCCGGTGGATCATGCCGATCAGGAAGTCGACCGCGACACTGCCGATCTCGATTGAGCTTTCGATCACGCCGGCCAAATCGAGCTCGGGCGAAGGGAGAAGCGGGCACGCCACGCCGATGTCTTCCGGGACCCGATGGCCGAGGGATTTCAACACATCGAGAAAGTGGTAGTTGCCGGTCACGATGGCGTCGGGTTGGTGCTCCCTGATCCAGCGGGCGACGGCACCGAGATCGGGGTAGGGCGCGGCGAGCAAGGGCACGGAATCGGCGCGTGAGGCCCCCGCGAGGTGTTCTTCGACGAGGTAACCGGCGAGGTAGTTGTGATCGGTGCGCAGATCATGATCACCGTCGATCGCCACGCCGATCCGTCGGTAGCCGAGGCGATGCAAGCGATTGATCGTGAGTCGCATGGCGCGATACTGCGTCGCGCTCACGGTGTGCAGACGCGGCTCGGCGAGGCTATAACCGAACGTGACGGCGGAGAAGTTTTGCCACGGAAATTCGAGGTTGGTTTCGGGGCGTGGCTGCGGGCAAAGCAGGATGCCCGGAATGCCGCGGGCAGCGAGGATCGCGGCGAGTCGGACGGGCGTCATGCCGGGGGCGTTGAAGTCGAAAATCTCGATTTGGAAGCCAAAGCGGGCCGCCTGCGCGACCGCCCCCTCGTAGTAGTCGCTGAAGTGCGGACGCAGGGTGCGGTCCCGCCAATCGAAGCCGTAACCGGAGTTGATCACCCACGCCAAGGTGCCGTGAAACGTCGCGGGTTGCCGCCGGTTTCGGTAGGCCGCCAGCGCCGACAACATCGGATCCGGCGTGTAACCCATGCGGGTGGCGATGGCTAAAATCCGGTCGCGGGTGGCGGCGGGAATATTGGGATGGCCCTTGAACGCCATCGATACCGTGGCGCGGTGAACGCCGGCTTTTTGAGCGATATCCTTTTGCGTGACGCGCTTGGGTTCCACGGTGCGTCCCTATTTGGCTGCGGGACATTAATGCGAGCCTTTTGTCGCGCGACGGGGATGTCTTGTCACCTGTGCGACAAGCGAGGAGGTTGTGCCGTTCGGCTTGCTGACATGGGAATGCCGACCGTCCTTCGTCGCGATGTGGGAAATGCCCTTTGCCCTCACCTCGCGGACGTTCGGACCTTCCAGTCCTGCCCCTATTCCGGTCCCTTTCCGATCACTTGCCCAGCCAGTGATCGGGTCCCCGCGAGTTGGCCCCCCACCCCAAGTCAATCCCATGAAGATCATCACCCCGTTCCGCCATTTCGGGATTCCGTTGTGCGTCGTTGCGACGACCGGAATTCTGCTCACCGCCGCTTCTGCGCAGTCGGTGCCGCCGCCCTCTGAGCCGTCCTCGGACGAACCAGGCGAGTTGGTCGAGCTCTCGCCCTTCGAGGTCGAAACCAGTTCCAACGAAGGCTATCTCGCCACCTCGTCGCTCGCCGGCAGTCGCCTCAAAACCGACCTGAAGGACATCGCCTCGCCGATCTCCGTCATCACGCCGCAGTTCATGCGGGACACCGGCGCGCGCAATCTCAACGACCTGCTCGTTTACACCACCAACACGGAGGTCAACGGCGTCGGCGGCAACTACACCGGCGTCGATCTCGGCAAGGACGGCGCGTCGAGCCAGAACGGCAATCTGCGCAACCCGCAGTCGGGCAACCGCGTGCGCGGCCTGGGCAGCGCCGACATCACGCGCAACTTCTTCGCCACCGACATCCCGCTCGACGCCTACAACACCGAGAACATCGAGATCCAGCGCGGTCCGAACGCCATTCTCTTCGGCCTCGGCAGTCCGGCCGGCATCATCAACGGCACGCTGAAGGCGCCGATTCTCGGGCAGTCCAAGTTCCACACCGAGTTCCGTGTGAACAACTACGGCGGCACCCGCGAAGCCCTCGACGCCAACGTGCCCGTGCTCGGCAACACCATCGGCGTGCGCATCAACGCCATGAGCGAGGAAGAGAAGTTTCGGCAGAAGAACACCTTTGCCAACACGACGCGCGGCACCGCCGCCCTGCGCTGGGCGCCGCGCCTGGCGGACTCGATTTTCACGCAGTTCACCGTCACGGGAGAGTCCGGCCACACGAATTCCAGCCGGCCGCGCTTCTCGCTGCCGAATGACATGATCAGCAATTGGTTCGACCCGAACCGGCTGAACAAGCTCACCACCGCCGTGCCGGTCAACCGCGCCACCGTGGCGGCGGGCGGGCCGTGGTATCAATACGGTCCCTACCTCAACCGCGACATCGGCGGCGTCGGCGAGTGGTTCGACCAGGAAGGCGTGGTCTGGTTTAATCCCGGTTCCAGCGCCACCGGCGTCCCGTCGAACCCGGACTTCCCCGACGCCTACCACCAACGCGGCGGTGCCGTGATGAGCACGTCCCGCATCGGCAACTGGGGCATGATCGCGCCGATCAATTATTACGACAACTACCACATGGTGCTGAACCCCGGCGTGCACCCGCTGACGCAAAAGGCCACCTTCGCCGGCGACCCCGATCTGCTCGCCCGCATCAATCAGATGGAGGAGCGTTCCGGCCTGTCGTTCACGGACAAGCCGTGGAGCAACTGGAACACCGGCCAGATCACCGATCCGTCCGTCTTCGACTTCTGGAACTACGACCTGGCGGGACTCAACAACTCGCAATACGTGAAATACCGGACGCTGAATCTCAGCGCCGTGCAGACCTACTTTGACGGCAAGCTCGGCATCGAGCTCGGCTACGATGAGCAGAACTACCGGAACGGGCACATCAACTGGCTCAACAACCCGAACAACCTCAACATCGACATCAATCAGAACCTCCGCCGCTCGACGGAGTATTCGAACCCGGCCCAATACGGCCCGGAGATCCCCAATCCCGGCTACCAGCGCATCGTCATCGCCACCGACACCGAAGGCCTGCGCAACACCTCCCAGCGCACCGCGTCCCGCGCCACCGCCTACTACAAACTCGACTTCGAGGACTACGTGAGACGTCCCCTCCTCGCCGAGTTGCTGGGCAATCACGTCTTCACCGGCAACGTCTCCAGCCAGACCTACGCCAGCCAGTCGCGCACGTTCAGCCTGCAGACGCTCGGCAAGGAACGTGAGCTCTCCCAATACATCGCGACCAACGAGAACTTCATCGGTCTCCACTACCTCGATACCTTAAACAGTCCGGCCTCGAACCCCGGCATCGCCGGTCTCGGCATTCAGCCGCTCGGCGTGATCCAGTCCGCCGGCGCCACGGTCGACGACTTGTATCTCGACACGCAGTCCAACCCGCGCGTGCCCGGCTACTCCCGCCAGCAGACGACCGGCATCAACGACTACCGCGACAACGAGGCCAACATGTATCGCACCAGCCCGTCTTCCCAGCGGACCGAGGTCGATAACAGCAGCTTCATCGTCCAGAGCAAATTCCTGAACGACAAGGTCGTCGGCCTCTGGTCGATCCGGCGCGACGAGTTCTTCCAGCAGAGCAAGGGAGCCACGAGCCGCTTCACCGAACTGGTCGACGCCTCGGGCAAGCCCACCGGCGCCACGCCCTACAACCTCGGCACGCAGGTGCAGGCGCCGAACGGGTCCTATCATTCCCTGCCGGATTCGCCGAACTGGATGTTCGATCCCAGCAACGACAAGATGGCCACGCAGACCACGCGCTCCTGGGGCTTCGTGCTGCACTCGCCCGAGTTCATCAACAAGCTCCTGCCTTGGGGCACCGAGCTCAGCTACAGCCTGAACAGCTCGAGCAACTTCCGGCCCGAGAGTCTGTCGTTCGACATGTATCACCAACCCAACGGCACGCCGTCCGGCGTCTCGCGCGACCACTCGATTCGCGTCAACACGCTCAACGGTCGCCTCGACATGCGCGTCACTTGGTTCAAGACGGTCCAGCAAAACGCGGCCTACGGCGGCGGCCCGTCCGGGCAGGACGTGAAGCAGCAGCTCGCCCGCACCCTCAACGGCCTCATGATCGACGCCACCTCCAGCAGCGGCGTGCAAAACACGACCCCGGAATGGCTGATCAACAAGTGGTTCTTCGGCGACAGCTACGACAAGGCCATCGCCAACCAGCCGATCCCGGCCAACTGGACCAAGGAAAACGGCGCCGCGCTTCTCAACCAACCGCTCCGCATCCGCAGTCGCGCCGTGCCCGGTGAGCCCGGCTACATCGCCGAAGGCACGCCCCGTCCTTCCGGCGGCGGCACCTATTCGGAACCGCCGATCACGGAAGCCGAGCTGGCCTACCGCCGCGAGTGGTTCGCCGCCCGCACCGACGCCGAGTGGTTCCGCCCGTTCAACATCTACACCGATCAAGGCCTCAACCTGAACGACGGTTTCCAACTCGTGCGCACGCCCGTCGGCAACGCCAACTCCGGTGCCGCCTTCACGTGGAACGCCGACGGCGGTCCCGTGGGCTTCGGCAAGACGTCCGACAAAACCGCCGAGGGCATCGAGGTGGAGATCGCCGCCAACCTCACGCCCAACTGGCGCGTGATGGTCAACGCCTCCCGCACCACGACCAAGGACAACAACATCCTCGGCGGGAACTTCATCAAATACTACGAGGCCGTGAAGCCGGTCGCGCAGGACGGCTACACGCCGGCTGATGCCACCTCCACCTACAACTATTGGAACAAAAAGGGCTTCGCGCACATCGCCCCGTTCGGCGACAACAGCCGCGAATACCTGGGCTACCTGTGGACCAACGGTTTCGAGCGCAACTACCTCCAGGCCCTCGCCGCGGAAGGCAAGGACGTCGGCGAGCTGCGCAAGTATCACTTCACCGCGGTCACCTCCTACGACTTCACCCGCGGTGCGCTGAAGGGCGTCGGCGTCGGCGGCGCGATGCGCTGGCTCGACAAGCCCTTGCTCGGCTACAAGCAGGTGTTCCTCGACGCGCCGGTGTTGAACTGGGTCGATGACCTCTCGTCTCCAATTTATGGTGACACCGAAACCTACTTCGACACGTGGATTTCGTATAAGCGGCCGTTGACGAAGCGCATCGACATGTCGGTGCAGCTCAACATCCGGAACGTTTTCGGCGACAAGGAGCTCGTCGCCGTCACGGCCAACCCGGATGGCAGCGTCGGTTCCTACCGCATGTCGGAGGGCCCGACCTGGCAGTTGAGCACCCGCTTCGACTTCTGATTCGCCGCGGCCGGGGCCCACGCCCCGGCCGCTTTGCTTTACCCGGTCCGCGTCTCGCCGGCGGCTCCCTTCACGGGGCGTCCGTATCCGGGAGCGCGGGCCGGTTTCCCTGCCCGTTTCGACTCTACCCCGTCGTTATCCCATGAATACGTCCTGTCTCAAGGCGGCTCTCCGCCTGTTGGTTATCGTCGGCCTCTGGGCTGGTTCCGCCGTCGCGCAATCGCTGTCCCCCAACGCCGAGCGCACCCTCCAGTTCATCGAAGATCAGTTCGGCGTCAAAACCCTCTCCGGCCAGGAAGAGGCGCCGGGCCAGCTCACCGCCGACCAGCAGACGATCATCAACATTACCGGCAAGCGTCCCGCCATCCGCGGCTGGGACATCCGCTCCGACAACCCGTCGCCCGAAACCGAGGCGCGCAACGCGTGGATGAATTACAACCAGATCGTGGAGTTCAGCTGGCACATGGGTTACCCGCCGAATGCCGATTCCTTTGCCAACGCGAAACTCCCGTCGGACCCCACCATCGTGTCCGCCGCCATCGACCAGATGCTCACGCCCGGCACCTCCCTCTACACCAGTTTCGTCGGCAAGCTTGATGTCGTCGCCGCCAAGTTGCAGACCCTGGACAACGAGGACGTGCCTGTGCTCTGGCGCCCGTTTCACGAGGGTGAGTCCTACTCCGGCAATCCCAACCGCTCCTCGTTCTGGTGGGGCAAGGCCGGCCCGAGCCAATACAAGCGCCTCTGGCGTTTCATGTTCGACTACTTCCGCACGACCAAGGGCCTCACCAATCTGATCTGGGTCTACTCGACCCTCGACAACCCCAACAGCGGCTGGACCGGCACCGGCGCGGATTGGTATCCGGGCGACGCCTACGTGCACGTCGTCGGCACCGATGTTTACGACGGCACCTGGTCGCCGTATTTCAATGCCCTCGCCACGCTGACGCCCGGCTCGCCGGTCGCGCTCAGCGAAAACGACGTCATTCCCGATCCGTCGGTCATGCAGGCCAACGGCACCCTCTGGAGCTGGTTCCTCACGTGGCACACCCAGTACCTTGCGCTCAACTCCAACGCGCACCTATCCTACGTTTACAACCACAGCCTGGTGCTCACAGCCGACGAGCTGCCCAACCTGAAACTTGCCGCCGTCGCCAACCCGGCCTTCAGTGTGCCGGGCGGCACCTATGCCTCGGCCCAGTCCGTCAGCCTCAGCAGCTCGACGAGCGGCGCGTCGCTGCGTTACACCACCAACGGTGCCACGCCCACCGCGACCAGCGGCACGCTCTACACGGGTCCGATCACGGTCAGCGCCTCGACGACGCTCAAAGCCATTGCCTATAAGAGCGGTCAGCCCGACAGCTCCGTGGTGACGGCGAGCTACACGATCACTTCCGGCGGCGGCGGCGCGGCCAAATTCACGATCGGCGGCGGAGCGGTCACGGCCAGCACCAACGATGGTAATGTCCCGGCCAATACGGTCGACGGCAGCCTCACCACGCGCTGGGCGGCGCAGGGCGACCCGCAGTGGATCCAGTTCGACCTCGGCTCCACCAAGACCCTCACCTCGCTCAAGCACGCGTGGTATAACGGCGACGCCCGCATTTATACCTTCGACGTGCAGGTTTCGACCAACGGCACGACGTTCACGACGGTCGTCAGCGGCGCGCAAAGCCCGGGCAACACCTTGAATCTCGCCACGCTCACGCTGCCCGGCGGCACCAGCGGCCGTTACGTGCGGCTGATTTGCCACGGCAGCAACGTCAGCACCTGGAACAGCATCACGGAGGTCGAGATCTGGGGCACCTCAGGTGGGGGCGGCGGCACGACGGTGGCGCTCGAAGCCGAAAACCTGACGCCCACGGGTTCGGGCGCGACGGTGTCGATCGAGGCCGACGCCACCGCCGGCAACGGCCAATGGGTGAAGCTGGCTTCGACGGGCGCGGGCCAATACCTGCAGTTCACCACGCCGAGCCTCGCCGCGGGCACCTATGAGGTGCGCATGATCTACAAGACCGCGACGTCGCGCGCGATCCACAGCACGACGCTGGACGGCACGGCGATCGGGGGCAGCGTGGACCAATACGCCGCAGGCGCCTCGCAATACCTCACCGTATTGCTGGGCACACGCACCTTCGCGACGGCGGGCACGCATACGCTGCGCCTGACGGTGTCGGGCAAAAACGGCGCCTCCTCCGGCTACCTGCTCGGCGTCGACGGCTTCGTCTTCGTGGCTCAATAGCCCGCCCGGGCATTTGGCCGGGATCGGTTTCGGCGTCAGTTTGTGTCGCGGTCGCGTGCGGCTTCGAGTTCGCGCTTGATCGCGTAGGCCTTCGTCTCGTCCAGCGTGTAGCGCTGGGCGAGCGCGATGGTGATCGCCGCGCCGAGCAAAGGGAAGAAGGCGTAGAGCCATTTCATCAGTTGCAGGGTGGCGGGTGGTTGCGCGCCGCCCAGTTCCGCTTTGAAACCGATCCACACCAGCACGAAGCCAGCGAGCAGGGCGCCGGCGGAGCTGCCCACCTTGTCCAGCCACGCTAACGCGGCGGCGTAAAGGCCTTCCCGTCGTCGCCCCGAGCTGAGTTCGTCGGCATCGACGATGTCCGCGAGCATAGCTGTAGTGAGTAACATGATACCCGCTTGGGCGACGCCGTTCATCGCCGGCACGAGGATTTGCCACCAACGCAGTCCGGGCACATAGACGCAGAGCTTGACGAGGCCGGCTGCGATGAGCACGCCGGCGGCGCATTGCAACGCGCGGCGCTTGCCGATGCGCAGAGCCAGCAATCGGAACGCCCAGTAGGAAAAGATGCAGGCAAGCACGTAGGCCGAGCCCAGCCAGCCTTGGATCGCCCCTGCGGCGCGCAGATCGCCGCCGTGGACGAGATAGACGTTAAGGTAGAAACCGAGCAAAGCGACGATACTGTAACCGAAGGTGGAGATGCTGCGCACGCCGATGAGGAGCAGGAAGTCGCGGTTGCGGCTGGTGGTGCGGAGCGCCTGCCAGAAACCGATGCGCGGTTGTCGGGTGGCTGCGACGGTGCGAAAGCGTTCTTTGACGAATAGCGCCGGGGCCAACGCCAATGCGGCGTAGAGCAGGGCGGCGACGCTCGTAACCCAGCGCACGGCCGTGATCGGATCGGCGAACCAACCGGATTGGACGAGTGGAAACAGCCACTGGTTGCCGATGGAGAACAACCACGTGCAAATGCCTACCACGCTGGCGACGCGGGTGCGCTCGTGGTAGTCGCCGGTGACTTCGATTTGCAGCGCGGTGAGCGGCACCGTGAAGAACGTGTGGAAGAGATAAAAGACCATCGACGTCACCGCGAAGTAACCGACGAGTTGCATCTCACCGAGTCCGCGCGGGAAAAACCAGATACCCGCAAAAGCCAGCGCGGTCGGCAGGGCGGCGATCAGCAGGAAAGGCCGCCGGCGGCCCCATTTTGACTTTGAGTTATCCGAGAGATGTCCGGCGAGGGGATCCAGAAACGCGTCCCAGAACCGTTGCACGAAAATGATCATGCTCAGGTAGGCGGGGTTCATCCCGAGGATCACGTTGTAGATCGGATTCGCTAGGGTGTGCACTGCGTTGTGCGTGCCCATGCTGGCGGCGGCGCCGAGGCCCAGCGCGAACTTTTCCCGGGCAGGCACCCGGTCGGCGTTCGCTGTCGGATGGTGCGGAGGAGACGTGGGCTTAGACATGGTTTTCGGACTCGACGGGGTCGACGGCGAAGACGCCTTGGACGATGCCGTCCCGCGTCAGTGAAAAGGAGCGATCATCCTGCGCGGCGAAGGTCCATTCCGGCGCGGCGTGATCGGCCGGCTGGGCGCCGCCCCAGACCAGCGATGCCAGCCAATGAGTGCCCGGCTCGAGGTCGGTGCGCAGGGTGGGCATGGCGGCGAGCGGACGCAGCAGGTGGCTATTGACGCCCAGCTCGACGGGCTGGGGATCGCGCGGCGCGCTCAGATTGCGCAAGGCGGAGAATCCGTCGGGCGATGCCACCTGCAACTCGGCCTCGGTCGCTTGCGTCCAGTGCACGGTCGCTGGCTCGCAGTAGCCGGTGGCGAATCCCGCTTCGACCGCGACCAACGGGCGGGCGGTTTCGAGGCGGTGGACGCGCAGGTAGGCGTCGGTCGTGGCGATGAGCCACGTTTCAACCTCCACGTCCGGCCACGGAGCCCAGGCGCTGTAGGCAGTGCCGTCATGCGACCAGGAACGGAGCACCGCCTCACGCCCGCGAAACCGGTCGCCCTGATCGTCGCTCAACGCGAGCATGTTGTCGAAACCACCTTCCGCCAAATTGGGATATCCGACCGGAATGCTGAAACCAAAGCGGATCGAGTAGGCGAATTTTGAATACTTGTGCGACGCATGCCGCGGCCACGAGTTGACGGCCTGGCCGGCATTGAGGATCGTGACCTCGTGGCCATCGGCGGATGCGGTGACCACCTGGCGAGCCCGCGGCGCGGTGCGGATGGCCGGGCGGGGAGGGAGCGGCGCTTCCTCCGCCTGCCAGAACGGATGAGACTCCGGCAGGGCGAGCGGTAGCAAGGCCTTCATCGCCCAGTAAGGTGAACCGGGACCGTTGTAGCTCTCGGCCATGACGAGATTCGGGTAGGTGTAGCCGACGGTGAGCACGCCGGTCTCGGTGAAAATCGGTTGTTGGAGCCACCAGCGGAGATGGCGCAGGTAGAGCCCCTTGATTACGCCCCACGGAAGTGCCTCGACGCCGGCCAACGCCAGCGCGCCCCAGAAGGCGCCTTGGGCAAAGCGATAGGTGAGGCTGCGACCAAAAGGCAGGGCGGCGCCCGTGGCGTTGAACCAGCCCGCGAAGTCCCCGGCAAAGGCGGCGGCGCGATCCCGGTAGCGTTGACCGCGGACCGGGTCGTGATCGGCGGTGGCGGCGTAGATCAGGCCGTAAAAGTGCAACGCCATCGGGCCGTAGTAGTCGCCGATCCGACCGTCGTTGCCCCCGATGGTGGGATCGCCGTCCGCATAGACGCCGTCCCCCAAATAGAAGTCGTCGAGGCGATCGAGATTCGCCTCCACCCGCGCGTCGTCGGTGGGCAGCCCGCAGCGACGCAGGCCGAGGTTCACCATGACTTGAAAGAACAGCCAGTTGTTGTCCACCGATGCGACGGTGTTGGTGCGTTGCAACCAGGTGGAGAAACGCGCTTTCACATCGGGCGGAAGGGGAGCCCACAGTTGATCGGGCGCGAGATTCAACCCGAAGCCGAGCGCGGCGCTTTCGACGAGCCGCTGATTGCGATCTTCGGGCCAGCCCCAGAATTCCGGATGGTCGGGATCGGTGCCATGAGCGATGCCTTCGCGCCAGCGGTCCCAGGCGGAGAATTCCCCGTGCCCGGCGGCCAAAGGCACGAGGCCCCACAAGGCGCGGGCAAAGCCTTCAAACGACGAAGGCGGCTCGCCATACCAGCCGGCGCCTGGTCCCAGTTTGATCAAGGCCCGGCCGGATGAAAAGTGGGGGACCAAGGGGGTGATCAAGTCACGGGTCAAGGTTTGCAGGTCCAGACGAGTGCGCAGGGGATTGGCGGCGGCGGGCGGAAAAATCATCGGAACGGGATAAAGAAAGCACCCGCCAAAGAGGGGGCATGGGGTGCGTTCCCAAGGCCTGAACGGGCGGACCTTCCGTCACGATGGACAAATCACTATACAGTATAAGCGGAGGGGCGCATTTGGAGGCTTTACTGTATAAACACGTGTCCATTGCTCTGCGGCCGGCAGCACCTCACCCATCGGGCTCCCCACCCCGGATATCGCCGCTTGGAGGCTACGGAGTTTCTTCGTCGATAGTCCGTTTTTAACCCTTGGAAATCAGCCCTGCCGTGACGCTTTCGCGGCAATTTTCTTAGCCCTATGACTCTTGTTAACTCAGACCTTCACGTCGGTCTCGGTCGCTTGCTGAAGTGAGCGGGACTCGGCCTTGTTTTCGCCGCCACGCCGTTGTTCGCGGCGACCACCATCACGGTTAGCGGGAGCGATAGTGGTCGCACCTATGAGGGCGTGGGCGCCGTGTTTTCCAACGGGATGACCCGGCTGTTGATGGATTATCCCGCCAACCAGCGTGAGGACATTCTCGACTTTCTTTTTAAGGCGAAGTTTGGCGCCAGTCTGCAGCATGTAAAAGTTGAGATCGGAGCGGATGTGAACACGTCTGCTGGCACGGAGCCGAGCCACATGCGCAGTTCGGGCGTCGTCGACATCACGCGCGGCTCCAACCTGTGGCTGGCGAAGCAGGCCCATGACATCAACACCTCGATCAAACTCGATGCTTTGGCCTGGGGCCTGCCGGCCTGGGTCACCGACAACACCAAGAAATACACCTATTTCCGGGAGTTCTTGGAAGGGGCGCGGGATGAACCGAGCCTGTTGTTGGATTTTGATTTTCTGGGCGCAACCTTGAATGAGACCGAAGGAGACGTCGCGTCACCGACCGCCAGCGGCACCCAGCCGTTTCAGCGTGATTGGATTGTGAATACCTTGCGACCCGGCTTGGATAGCGACGGCTTCTCCGCGGTGGGCCTGACGGCGGCCGACAGCAATCTCGGCTGGTGGATCGCGGACAAGGTGCAGAGCGATTCAGCGCTTAAATCGGCCCTGTATTCGCTCAACGCGCACTACGTCGATCACAGCGCCAGTAACGACGGTTCCGACAAGGCAATTCAGTCGGGCCTGCGGCTTTGGGCGGGCGAGCATCTTGGTCCAGGTCGCCACGGTTTTCACGTGGGCACGCTCGACATGGCGATGCACATCATGCGGTCTTACACGCTGGGGCGGATGACGAAATACGAGATGCATCCGGCCCTCGAAGCGGCGTATCCGAACACGCCGTTCAATTACAAGAGCCTGCTGGTGGCGCAATGGCCCTGGACCGGTCATTATGAGATCACGCCGGGTCTTTGGGGCGTGGCCCACTTCACTCAATTTTCGTGGCCGGGTTGGAAGTATCTGGACAACGCCAGCGCGGGTGACGGGAGCGGCGGCTACGTCGCGTTGCATGATCCCAACAATGGCAACTGGAGCATCGTGTTCGTGAACTACAGTGCGCAGGCCCGCGATTACACCGTCAATATCACGGGCGGGCTTTCCACCGGGACGGTGCATGTGTGGCGCTCCGACGAAAGCGCCCAGTTTATTCAGGATTCCAACATCACACCCGTGAGCGGATCGCTGGCGGTTTCCGTTCCCGCTTATTCGCTCTGTTCCATCACGACGACGACCGGACAGGCCAAGGGCACGCCTACCTATTCCAACCCTGCGGGCACAACCTTCGCGTTGGACTATTCCGACAACTTCGAAAGCTCCACGATCGGCAGGCAGCCGAAGTATTTTTCGGATCAAGGCGGGGCGTTCGAAATCGCCAGCGATGGTGGTGGAAAAGTGTTGCGGCAGGTTATCTCCAGCGCGATGGCGCCTTCGAAGTGGAAGTATCGTTCGAATCCTGAGCCTTACACGATCATGGGAGACGCGGACTGGAAGAACTACGAGGTCGAGGTGAAGGTGAAGCTCGTCGACGCGTCCGGCTGGGTGATTGTGGGCGGGCGAGCCACGCAGAATGGCAAGCTCGATAACCTTGCTGACTGCTACAACCTCAAGCTCACCAAGCCGAGCAGCGGCAGCAGCACCTGGCAGTTGAGAAACAAGGAAACCGTCATCGGCTCGGCCTCAGGGACAACCACTTTCAACGCAGGGACGTGGTATACGGTGAAGATCCGTTTCCTCAACAACACGATCACCGCATGGTTAAACGGCACCCAGCTCGGCACCGTTAACGCGGGCTATCTTTCAAGCGGTCAGATGTTACTCGGCTCCAGCTATAACGACGTGCGGTTTGACGATCTGGTGGTGCGGAAGATCGATGGATCCACGCCGGTCGATTGCCTCCGTTTCAACGACAAGGACGCCCGGATTGTCTGGACCGGCACCTGGGAGAATCAGGACGGTTCCTGGGAAAACTATGATCGCAGTCTCACCGCGTCGCGTGAATCCGGGAGCCGGATGTATGCGAAGTTCAACGGCACCACCGTCACGGTGTTGGGGAATCGCATGACCGATGCCGGCAAGGCGGATATCTATATCGACGGTGCCCTCGAGACGACGATCGATGCTTACGCGGCCACTGCGCCTGACCCCAACGGCAAGGCGGGCGAATACCTCCCGCTCGTGCATCAGGCGCTGGTGACCGTGCGCGGCCTCAGTGCCGGGGACCACACGGTCGAGGTCGTGGTGCGCAGCGACAAGAACGCCGGGGCTACCGACAACTATATTCGCATCGACGGCATCGAGACACTCGGCGGAACCGGATTGGTCAATCCGCCGTTGCAGCAATTTCTGGCGATCGATGATGATTTCGACGCATCCACCGCTGGCACCACCCCGAGTGGCTGGTGGGTTGATGCCGCCGCCTCGACTTCGGCGCAGACGGCCAACTTCCCCAGCACAGGGAACCGCAGTCTGAAGCTCGACGACAGCACCACGGGCGGCGCGGTGGCTGCCTGGAGAAAGTTTACCCCGACGGAAGGTATCGTGTCGTTGCGTTTCGGATACCACGCCCCGCAGGTCGGGCGTTGGAATCGGATGTATGTGCAGAGTCTGGCCACCAATGCGGTGAAACTCTTCGATACGGACGATGTCGCGCTTGGTCTGTGTTACGAGAATTCCAGCGGCGCCAAAGTGAAGATTCGCGATATCTCGAACAACGTTTGGTATACCTTCGATATCGATATCAACACAGTGAACGACACCTTTGACCTCTACATCAACGGCGTGCTGGAGCTCAGTGGAGTCGCGTTGCGGAACCCGGTCGATACGGTCGACCGCATCCGATTCGAGAGTGGGAGTGGATTTACCGGCACGGCATATTTCGATACGGTCGAGGTCACCGCCAACGGCTGGCAACCCCTCACCGCGGTCGAGGACTACTTCAATGGTCAGACGGCGGGAGAACGTCCGCGGGGCTGGAATGTTTCGGTCTACGAGGCGACGGAAACGTATCCGGGCCCTTCGGAAAACAGTAACGTGATGTGCACGGTGGAGTCCGTGCCCAGCGTGGGCGACAAGAGTCTGCGTTTGCACGACTACCACTCTGCCAAAGGCGTGAGCGCGTCGCGGAATTTCCCCCGCACCTCCGATCACCGGGTCACGTTGGAGTGGCAGTTCATGACCACCGCAACCGGCTCGAAATCGAGCATGGCCGTGCGGGGACGTTATGATCCCGTGGTCAAATTGGTGGACTCGGCCACCAACGGTTTGGCGTATATCAATGCCGCCGGCAGTGAGGTGGCTTTGATGAGCATCAGCGCCAGCACGTGGTATGCGGTGCGTGTCGAGGTGAACGCGGCCAATCGGGTCTACGATCTTTACGTCAACGGTGTGCTGAAACTGAGCGACCAGCCCTACGTCTCGGGCGGCGTGGTCTCGGTGGACAGCTTTGTGGTCGCGACTGATCCGGCGGCGTCGGGCTTCGATTTCTACCTCGATCCGATGAAGATCTCGGTGCCCTAGGGGTCGGTTGTTGTTTTCTTTCCCACCCTTCGTCCTGCGCGATCCTCCCTTCAACCGGAGGGACTCATCGTGCCAGGCGGAGGGTGCCCAAGGTCTTTGGGCGGTCGATCCAAGTGCCTTCGATCAGGGTGGTGCGGGGGTGCTCCGGCACCCCTTTCTCGCTGCTCATGACCATGCGGGCGAGCAGTTCCACAGCTGACGCGCCGATCTGCACCGGATCTTCGTAGACCCCGGGCGTGTTGAAGCGGCCGACGGGATCGGGACGACTGGAACAGGTGGCGATGGGCCGGTCGGCCAGGCGCGCCTTGCGCAGTTCGGTTTTGAGCAATGCGGCGTGCTCTTCGGTCTCCGCGACGATGGCATCAAGCCGGTGCGTTTTTACCCACCCGGCAAAGCTGGTGTGCGGGAGGCGATCGACGACGAGGGGGGGCACGCCGACCGTGCCGCCGAAGGTGTTGTGCCAGCAAAAGGCGGCCGTGAAGTTGTTGCCCACGCGGCGATCCTGGGCCTCGCGCACCACGAGCCCGATGCGCCGGTGCCCGGCGGCCGTGAGCTGGCGGCACAGCAGCATGGTGTTGTGAAAATGCCCCGGCAGGACACAGTGAAAGTGCGGCTCGAGCACCGAGAGAGTCGTGGCCATCACCGAGAAATCAGCCCAGCGCAGCAGCTCCGTGAGCTTGAGGGGACTCGCGAGCGGCAGGAGGAGCACGCCTTCCACCCCGCGGTTGCGCAGGCGGCGTTGCAGGCGGGTCGCCGCCGCTGCTTCAGTCTCGTCAATGTGCACCAAATCAAAGCCGTAGCCGAGCGAGCGCGCCGTCTCCATGGCCCCGGCGATCACGCGGGAAGCAAACGCGTCATGACTGCCTTTGGGAAACGTGGTGAGGCCGCACAGTGAGGCTTGGAGGCGGGACACCCGCTGCGTGCGCAGGTGTTGCATGAGTTTGGCGACGACGGGGTCGGGCGCATAACCCAGCTTGGTGGCCAATTTTTGAATACGGTCCCGGGTTTTTGCGCTGATGCTCGGGTGATTCCGCAGCGACAGCGAGACCGTCATGGGGCTGACTTTCGCGGCCAGCGCGATCTGGCGAATGGTCACGCGGGGCGCGGAATCTGGAGTGGGGGCAGACACGATCGTTATACTGTATAGTTCAAATGCTTTTGTCGCGGTCAATGGTGATCCCTGTGCTCGCTCCATCGGCCCGCTTACACCCCACTATGGGCGGGCGGCCGTGCTCCGGCTCTCCGGACCCACCCTGCATACCCCTCCCTCAAACTTCGTTCCGATGACTCCACTGTCCGTCGATCTCCTTCGAACCACCCGTCGGGGTGGCACCTTGCTTCTCGCCC
>CAXBDS010000086.1:0-19279 GCA_963974355.1 uncultured Opitutaceae bacterium | reverse complement strand
GGCGGCTCCGACGAGGAGATCCTCGCGTGGTGCTTCGAACAGGGTCGCGATTTAAACGAAACCGATCTGATCGTCTGGCACGATTTTCTCACCAAAAAAGGCTGGAAAGACGGCACGACCGCTTCGCTGATCAAGCGCAAGGCTTCCAGCGGTCTGTCTGATCGCCACGAGATCGAGACCATGGTGGAGTATTTCGAATACGACGAAGGCCGGAAGGCCTGAAAACCTCGTCAGAAATCCTGCAAACGCCCCTCGCCCGGGCCACGCTCAGGCTGAAGCCGGGCCATTACTTCGCCCACGAGATAGATCGAGCCGGTGACGACGATCACGTCATCGGCTCCGCCGACCGCGCACGTGCCGGCTTCCGGGAACAGACCCGTCACCGTCGCAAACATCACCGGTCCCTTGAAATCCTCCGGCACGACCGCGGCCAACTCCGCGTGTGAACACGCCCGAGCCTGCGCCGGCACGACGAGATGAATCTCCGCCGCGTGGCGGGCAATGGTTTCCATCAACGGCTGCGCTCGAGCCGCCCCCAACGCCCCCGCAATCACGATCGGACGCCGGCCGGTCTGCGCGTGCAAGCGCCGCAGGTTCGCGTCGAGCACCGCGGCGCCCTCCGGGTTGTGCGATGAATCCAACACCAAATCGCGCCCGTCGAGCTGCACATGCTGCCAACGTCCGGGCCAGTCGGCGTGCTTCAGCCCGGCGGCGATGTGTGCGTCCGTCACGCCCCAAGCTGCCGGCAACGCTCGGGCCACCAATGTCGCCGTCGCCGCGTTCCACCGTTGATAATCGCCTTCCAGATTGGTCGTTGGGTAGTTGGACAGATCCTCGCCGAAAACCTCGCGCACCGACGTGACCGGCGCGCCCAGTTCCGCCGCGCGGGCCCGAATCACCGTTTCCGCGTTGGCAGGTAAACGGCCGAGCACCAACGGTCGGCCGGCCTTGATGATGCCCGCCTTTTCCGCGGCGATCGCCTCGTGCGTGTAGCCCAACATTTCACAGTGATCGAGGGCGATGGAGGTGATAACCGTGACCTCTGGCTCCACCACGTTGGTCGCATCAAGCCGACCTCCCAAGCCGACTTCCACGAGCGCCACATCACAATCGCGTCGAACAAACTGCAAAAACGCCATCGCGGTCATGAACTCGAAAAAACTCGGGGCATCGTCCGGGTCGTCGGCGCCCAAAGCCTCTGCTTTCGGTCCCAGCTCCCGCACGTAGGCCATGATCTCGGCCTCGGTGAGCGCCGTGCGATCGACTTGCACGCGCTCGCCCAAACGCACGAGGTGCGGCGAGGTGTAGAGTCCCGTCCGCTTGCCGGCCGCATGCAAAATCGCATCGAGCATGGCGGACGTGGAGCCCTTGCCATTCGTGCCTGCGACATGGATGACCGGCACCTGACGCTCGGGATTGCCCAACACGGCGGAGAACGCCCGCATGCGGTCGATGCCGAACTTCACGCCTCGCGCCTTGAGGCTGAAAAGGTAGTCCTGCGTCGCCGCGTAGGAGGAAAGCGAAGGCATCATGGGCGTCGGGCCGGAGTCTGGTCGCAGCTGGCGACGACGTTAAAAAGAGCGCGGGACGACGCCCGCGTCACGCCTTGGCGATCGCCGGGGTCGCCGCCGGAGCCTTGCGCACAAACAAGGCCGACAACAGCTCGTGCAGTCGGTCCCGCATTTCGAGACGGTTCACGATCTGGTCGATGAGGCCCTTTTGGAGAAGAAACTCGGCCGTCTGAAAACCGGGCGGCAGCGTCTGCTTGGTCGTTTCTTTGATCACCCGCGCCCCGGCAAACCCGATCAACGCGCCGGGTTCGGCGATGTTGACGTCACCCAACACGGCGAAACTGGCCGTCACGCCGCCCATGGTCGGATGCGTGAGAATCGAAACAAACGGCAGGCGGTCTTCCGCCAGGCGCCCCAGCGCCGCGCTCGTCTTCGCCATCTGCATGAGGGAGAAAATACCTTCCTGCATGCGAGCCCCGCCCGAAGCGCTAAAGATCAAACAGGGGCACTTCATTTCCGAAGCACGCTCGATCGCCCGGGTGATTTTCTCGCCCGCCGCCGATCCCATGGCCCCGCCACAAAACCGAAAATCCATCACCGCCGCCGAAATCGGAATGCCGTGCAACTCGCCGGTCGCGCTGATCACCGCCTCGGGCAGACCACTCGACGCCGTGTAACGTTTGATGCGTTCGGGATAGGGCGCGGAATCCACAAACTCCAACGGATCGGCCGACGTCACCCCGATGTCGTGCTCGGTAAACTTGCCGCCGTCCAGCAGGGCCGCCAAGCGCTCGCGCGCTCCGATAGGAAAATGGTAGCCGCTTTTCGGCACCACCATCTGGTTGGCTTCCAGATCCTTGTTGAAGACAATCTCCCCGGAAATCGGGCATTTCGTCCACAATCCCTTGGGGATATCCTTCTTTTTGACGACGACGGTCGAATACTTCGGCTTGCTGAAAAGCGACATGGGCGGCGGGTGTTAACCGTGTCCGAACGTGACAACGTCGAGGCTCAAAGCCCCCGCGCGACGCAGCACGCGTGCGCAAGAATTGAGCGTAGAACCGGTAGTAAAGACATCATCAACGAGGATATAACGAAGGGACGGATTTATGTCTGCGCCCTCGGCCAGTGCAAAGGCATTTTTCAGCCGCTCCCGCCGCGACTTTCTATCAAAAGTGGTTTGCGATTGTCCGTCTTCGACGCGTTTGAGCAACGCCGCGACCGAGGTCGCGCCACCTGCCGCCAGAGCAAAGGTCTCCGCCAAGAGCACGCTTTGATTGTAGCCGCGCTCCCGCTCCTTGCGCGGATGCAACGGGACCGGAACCAGCACCGCACCGGCAAGAAAGGAGGCAAAATACGGGAAACCCCGGACCATCGTCGCGATGTCCTCGAGCACGAACAGGCCACGGTGATATTTCAGCTCCTGCACCAAGGCCAAGGCGGCCCCGCGATACAGCGTGAGCACGCGGCCTTCCCGAAATACGGGCCGCAATCCCTCGCAATGCGGACAATCCCGTTCCCCATCGACGATCCCAAAAAACGGGTGACCACAGGTTCGGCAGTGAGGGGCTTCCACCGGCCGCATCAGGGTCGCGCAGCGTTCACACACGTGCCGCAACGCACGCCCTTCACAAAGCCCCGCGCACTGCACACAGCTAGGCGGAAACACGAGATCCGCGAAGGTGCGTCTTAACTCCTCAATCACAGCGATCCGCGGTTAAAAAACTCAGTAGAAAACCCGCTCCAAAAACAACCCCTGCGGCGGCGCGGGGGGCACTTTCGCAGTCCGCAACGGATTCGTCAGGATGCGATTGATATCGTCCAGCGTCAGCTTGCCTTCCCCCACCGCCACCAACGCCCCCATCAGGCTGCGAACCATCTTGTAGAGAAAGCCATCGGCTTCGAACTCCCAACGCAGATGACGGCCGCGTCGTTTCAGGTCGAGCCGACGTAACTCACGCACCGTCGTTTCACGCTCCGTGCCGTTGAACGCGGCGAACCCCGCAAAATCGTGTGTGCCACGCAGAGCGGCGGCCGCCACCACCATCGCCTCAACATCAAGCGGCTTCGATCGCTCGATGGTCCATGTCGTGCGCCGGCGGAATGGATCCGCGTCCCCCATGACCAGATGGTAGTGATAAATTTTCCCTTTCGCCCCATAGCGGGCGTGAAACGCCTCCGGCACCGCCCGCACGCGGCGGATCTGAATCGAACGAGGCAGAGTCACGCGCATCGCCGCGTGCAACTTGGCCGGACCATGACGCCAAGCCGCGTCGAAGTGAAACACCTGCCCGCGTGCATGCACGCCCGCATCCGTGCGACCACTACCGTGGATGCGGATCGGCTGCCCAAAGATCACGCCCAGTCGTGCTTCAATCGAGTCCTGGATCGCATCCTTTCCCGGCTGACTCTGCCATCCCGAGAAGTCGGTGCCGTCGTAGGCGCAGACGCATTTCCAACGGGTGACAACGGTTTCAGCCATACGTTGTCACCGTGCAAACAAGCCCGCCCTCAGGCGAGCCGGAAGGTGCCGGCAGCCGCTCAGCGCGCGGGTTCCAAGCGTTGGAGACGCTCGCCATACTTCTTGGCCAAGGTTGTCTGACGGTTGTTGAGATCGATCGAGGCACCGTCGACAAACGCCATCTCGATCTGCGTGGGAATCTCCAACGGATCCCCATCGGTCACGATCAGCGTGGCGCGCTTCCCGACCTCGACCGAGCCGAGCTCATCGCCCACGCCGAGTAATTCGGCGGCCGACAAGGTGATCGCACGCAGCCCGATATCGTGTGGCAGGCCGTAAGCTACCGCCTTGGCGGCCTGGTAAGGCAGGTTGCGCTCGTTCCCATCCTCCGAACTGCCCTCAAAACCCGGCGAGATCGCGAAACGCACCCCGGCCGCATAGAGTTTTGCCGGCGCTTCAAAGTTCACCGCATAGCCATCACCTCGCCGCAGCGGCAATGCGTGCGTGCCGCCCAAGATCACCGGCACATCCGCTTCATGGAGCTCGTCGGCCACACGCCACGCCTCCAGCGCGTCCATCAACGTGATCTTCAGGTTCTGCCGTCGCGACCAAGCCAACGCGCTCCGGATCTGCTGTTCCGTGACGGCCCGCACAAAGATCGGGCGCTCGCCCCTCAGCACCGGCAACATTGCTTCCCAACGCAGATCGATATCCGCCGTCGGCGTATCCTTCGCCTGCCTGGCCTTTGCGTAGGCCCGCGCTGATGCAAACGCATCGTCCAGCAAACGCAACCGCCCATCGATCTCCTCCTGCTGCTTGGTCACCGACTTTCGTGCGTCCGGGCCATGATCGATATCCAGATCAGGCCACTCGACATGCAGCGCCGCCATCGGGCGCAACGTCATGTCTTCCCAGGTCCAACCATCGAGGCGCAACAGCACGGAGTTTCCGGTGATCAGGCTCGGTTCCGAACCCGAGCCCGGGCCGCGTGCCTTCGGCATGCTCAACGCGGTGAGCACGCCATTCGTGCGCGCCACCGGGATCAGTTCGCTGTCTGGATTAATGGCCACCTGCGCGCGGATGTTGGGATTGATCGCCGAGGTCTCGGCGACGTCGATGGTCGCTCGCACCGCCGCGATTTCGGAAAGGCCGAGCTGCGTCGCCGCGGCAATCAGCCCGGGATAAACGAACTTGCCTTCGATCGAGACGATCTCGGCCTCGGCCGGCGCGATCAGTTGCGGACCGATCTGCGCGATCAGGCCGTCCTGCAGCAAAACATCGGTGTTGGGCAGCACCTTGCCGCTCACCGTAACCACCGTGCCTCCCCGCAACAGCATCGGCTTGGCCGGCCGCATCGCCGGGATGATCGTCGACGCCACCAGTCCGGCGGCGGAAGCCACCGCCAGCGTGCCCAAAAAAGAAATACGTTGGATCAGATTCATAGGGAAACCTCCGCGACGTCGCTGCATTCATCCACCCGCACTCCGGTAAAGTAGAGCCCCGTGTCGGCATGGTCGTGATCGTGCCCGGGTTTCGGCGGACCAGCCGCACCCGCCGGCGGATCGTCTCCGCCGCCCCCCAACGCCTTGCGCCGCTCGGGCAGGATTTTTTGCACCAAGGCCGTCCGCTCCTTCTCTGCCGCCGCCTCCAACGCCGCATTCTCCGCCAGTGAGAAGTAGCACCGTCCATCGATCCACGTTTGCTCGGCTCGACTCATCGTTGACAGCGGTGACGCGCTCCAAATGACGAAATCCGCATCCTTCCCCGGCTCCAGGGACCCCACCCGGTCGTCGATGCGCAGCTGTTTGGCAGGGTTGATCGTGACGAAATTCAGCGCGTCAGTGGGAGTCATGTTGCCATATTTCAGCGCCTTCGCGGCCTCCGTATTGAGGCGGCGCGCCAACTCGTCGTCGTCGGAGTTGAAGGAGACCACGACGCCGGCCAGCGCCATCAACGGACCGTTCTGAGGGATGGCGTCGATCACCTCGGCCTTGTAGGACCACCAGTCGCTAAAGGTCGAACCGCCGGCCCCGATCGCCGCGATCTGATCAGCGACTTTGTAGCCTTCCAAGATGTGCTGGAAGGTGCCCACCGTAAGGTGCAATTCCTGGGCGAGGCGGATGAACATCAGCACCTCGTCCTGACGATAGGAGTGAATGTGAATCAGACGCTCGCCCTCCAACATCTCGAGGGCGGCCTCCAGTTGCAGGTCGCGCCGCGGCCGGGAAACGGCATCCGCATCCGCCCGGTAGGCCGCCCACGCACGCTCATAGTCCCGGGCGCGGGCAAACGTATCCACCATTACCTCACGCACGCCCATGCGCGTCACCGGATAGCGCGGGTCGCCCCCGATCCGATTCTTGCGGGTGACGTTTTCGCCGAGCGCAAATTTCACGCCGGGGGCCGCCCCGGCCAGCAGCAGGTCTTCGGGCAGCGCGCCCCAGCGGTATTTGATCACCGCGTTCTGGCCGCCCATGGCGTTGGCCGACCCATGCAACACGTTCGACGTCGTTTTCCCGCCGGCAAGCTGGCGATAGATATTGATGTCCGTCGGGTCCAAGGCGTCCTCCACCCGCACTTCAATCGTGACGGAGTGCGACGACTCGTTGACTCCTCCGATGATCGCCGTGTGGGAGTGGCAATCGATGAGTCCGGCGGTGACGTGTTTACCCGTCGCATCGATGACCTCGGCGTCCGCCGGAGCCACCAGGTTTTGACCGACTCGGCTGATCCGGCCCTGCTCGATCAACAGGTCCGTGTGCTCGAGCACACCGGCCGCGGCGGACGTCCAAACTGTGGCGTTTTTGACGAGGAGCACCGCCGGTTGAAGCGGCAAGCCCACGCGGCCGTAGGCGCCCGCCGGATACTTGGTGGCATCGGCAATCAAGGTCGCTTCCGGCTTCTTAACCGGTGCCTCATCCGCCGCAGGTTTCACGGTCGCGGCCTCCGCGACGCGTTCGGCTTTCCACCGAAAGGTCGAGCCGTCGGGTAAAATCCCGTCGCCGTTGATCAGGTTGCCCACGGCCAAGGCCGCGCTCAACCGCACCGTGCCCTCCTCCAGGCCGAACCAAGCGCCCGGCGCGAGCAGCAACAACGTATCCCCCGTGATGCGCGCCACCGCCGCTTTGTCGTCGGCACTCGCCTTAAGTTTCGTGGCGCTGCTGCCCGAGACGACAAACTCGGACGGACCCGTGGTCCCGCCCATCCACACGGCCTGCCACGCGCCGCGCGCATCGGCTTGGCGCGCCGCGTCAAATTCGAACACGTCACCCTCCACCCATACCGCTTGGATCTTGGCTGACTCGCTGGTGAACAGGTCGCCCGAAGCCACCACGACGTTGGCCACCTGCCCCACCGCCAAGGTGCCACGCGTCTCGGCGACGCCGAGGAGTTCCGCCGGCCGACGCGTCAGCGCGGCCAGCGCCTCCGACTCGGCGAGCCCGCCCTGCACCGCCCGCCGAACGCGAGGCCAGAAATTCGCCTCGGGTTTTTTGAGACCACTCGAAGTCAAGATCACCGGCACGCCCGCCGCCGCCAATCGGCCCGCATTCGTCGGCGCCAGTTCCCAATGCTCCAGCTCGTGCAAGGGCACATCACGCGCCGCGACCGGATCCTCGATGATCGGAGCGTCCGGGAAATCGAGCGGCAAAATCACCGGGACCGCCGCCGCTTTGATCGAGGGCAACACCCGGTATTCGTAGCCGGTGCCACGAAGCGCAAACTTCAGCTTAAACTCTTGGGCGATCTTTGTGACCCGCACCGTTTCGACCTCGTCGGCCAAATCGAACAGCACCATTTGCTCCGCCCTCACCACGGGAGCGAGCGCGGCCAGCGCCGAGTTGGTTTCGGGTCGCGCGAGCTTGGTCGGATGCGCGTCATACTGTGCCTGGGCCTCGGCATGCCACTGCGCGTCGAGCAGCGTTTGGCGCACCAAAGCCACCGCCCCCATCAGTGAAGTCGGGTAGCCTTGCCCATAGGAATGCTCCAACGCGACGGACTGCGTTACTCCTCCGCGGATCACCTCATCGCGGAACCCGGAGGCGCCCAAACTCACCAACGCCCCCCGCCCGCGAAAGATGCCGCGAGCCGGCACCACTTGCGCGGTCGTAAAACCCAACTCGCGCAAGCTGGTCGCCGTTTTGCCATCGGCCACGAGTTCACTCGCCGCGTCACGCTCGGGCGTCACCCGCGCGTTCCAGCCGCTCGCGCCGGCGATCTCGACCGGCTTGGCTGTCGGTTTACCCTCCGCATCCGGGCCGCTCGGGGCGGCTTTCAGGCCTGCAGGCAGAAAAACGGTCGCATCCGTTTCAATAAAACCGGGATAAAGCGTTTGACCGGAAACGTCCCACACTCGGGCATCGGCCGGCACGGCAATATCGCGCCCCACCGCCACCACGCGACCATCGCGCAGCACGAGCGTGCCCTGCTCGATCGTTTCCTCGGGCGAAACAAAAATCCGCCCGCCCACCAATGCGTGCACGCGTCCCGTGGCATCGCGCATGCCATCCACTGGCGCGGTGGTCGGCCGAGGCGCGGCGACAATCTGCTCGGCCAGCAGAACCATCAGAAGCGAACAGGTCGCGCTTATTTGCCGGAGTTGGGGGAGCGAAACAGGAACCAACCAAGAGTGCACTCGCATGGTGTCCTTCTCAGCGAATCCCACGCCAGCGACCACCTTTTTTCAGCGTTTTCAGCGCAAAAACCTGCGCACGGTCGGGATTTGTCGAATTCCGCGCGACATGGCTACTCGGCCAGCATCGGCGGGAATCGTTGGTCCAAATAGTCCTGCAAAATCATCGCCGCCGCCCTCGAATCGACCACTCCACTCGCCCGCAGTCCGCGCAGCTTGTGTTTGGGCAAGGTTGCCTCGGCGGCGTGGGAGGTCAGTCGCTCATCCACCAGATGCACCGGCTTGCCCGTCGCCTCCCGCAGTCGCGCGGCAAACGCCTCGGACTCGAGCGCTTTGGGGCCGGCGGTGTCGTCCATGTTGAGCGGATACCCCAGCACCAGCTCATCAATCCGCTGCCGCGAAACCGTCGCCAACAATTCCGCCCATCGCAGCTCCGGCGTAGTCTGCGTGAGCGCGGGGTGCGGCGAAGCCAACCCGAGATCGTCGCCCGTCGCGAGCCCGATGCGTTTCGTGCCTAGATCGATGCCAAGAAATCGCATGGGCGCTCGGACGGAACAGACGCGCTACCGCTCAGTGCAGCCGCTTACAGGTAGAGCTTGGCGGCGTCCTTTTCAGCTTGGACGCGTTTGAGCAGGGCCTTGATTTCCTGCGCCTTCGCCTTCGGGGCGACCAAGGTCGCCTCCGGCGTGTGCACCACGATCAAATCGTCCGCGCCCAAAACCGTGACGAGATGCTTACCCTCGGAAAACACGATATTATTGCTGCCCTGCTCCACGATCGTGCGGCCACGGGAAACGTTGCCTGCGGCATCCGGTTTGTAATGACGCGCGACCGCCGGCCAGGCGCCCACATCGTCCCAATCGAATGACGACGGAAGCACCACGACGTTGTCGGATTTTTCCAGCAACGCGTAGTCCACCGAGATCTTCACGAGCTTAGGGTAGACTCGTTTCAATACCGGACCGAGAGCGCTGCCCTTCGCGAGCGCCGCCCGGATCTTCGCGAGCCCAGCGTCGAGTTCCGGCGTGAAGGCCGCCAAGGCCTTCTCCACCACCGGCACGCTCCAGACAAACATCCCGGCGTTCCAATAATAGTCGCCAGACTTCAAATACGCCTTCGCGACCTTAAGCTCCGGTTTCTCCACGAAACGCTTCACGTGGTAAACCGGTTTCCGGTTTACCGCGCGCCATTTCTCGCCGCGCTGCACATAGCCAAAACCGGTCGACGGTTCGGTCGGTTTGATACCGATCGTGAACATCACGGGTTTGGCGGCTGCCGCGGCAAACGCCGCCTGCAAATCCGCCGCGTATTTCTTGCCGTCGTGAATGACGTGGTCCGCCGGGAGCACCGCGAAAACGCCTTCTGGATCGCGCGCCCCCACAATCGCGGCCGCGAGGCCCACCGCCGCCGCCGTGTCACGACCGACCGGCTCCGCGATGATGTTGGCGGCCGGAATCCCCTTACACACTTCGCGCACCCCTTTTTCCTGAATAGCACTCGTGATTACAAAAATGTTCTTCGCAGGCGTGATGGGTTTCACGCGGTCGAGCGTTTGCGTCAGCAGAGGCTTCGTGCCCACCACCGGCAAAAGATGCTTCGGGCGCTCGGCGCGGCTCTGGGGCCAGAAACGTTCACCTTTGCCGCCCGCGATAATAACAATGTATGGTTTTCCCATGACGCATGACTCTGGGCAGTGCGGGACCATCCGCAAATAATCATTTGCGACGAATGAGATAACGACTCTCGTTCAAGCGCCATGGCATCGCTTCCGCAGTCCGAACTCACCCGCTATAGTCGCCAATTGCGACTGCCGGAAATCGGGCTCGACGGCCAAACGAAACTCCGCGACGCGAAGGTGTTGATCATCGGCGCCGGTGGCCTCGGCAGTCCCGCCGCGCTCTACCTCGCCGGAGCCGGCATCGGCACACTCGGCATCGCCGATATGGACACCGTGGAGCCGCACAATCTCCACCGGCAAATCCTCCATAGCGACGCGACGGTCGGCCGGACCAAAGTGGAGTCCGCCGTGGCCCGCCTGCGGACCGCCAATCCGTTCATCGACGTGGTCCCGCACTCCGAAGGGGTCAACGCGGCCAACGCGATCGCGCTCTTCACCGCCTATGACGTCATCATCGACGGCACCGATAATTTTGCGACGCGTTACCTCAACAACGACGCCGCGCGGCTCGCGCAACGCCCATTGGTGCACGGCAGCGTCTTCAAGTTCGAGGGACAGGTCACGGTCTTCGATCCGGCGCAGGGTGGCCCCTGCTACCGTTGCCTCTTCGCCGAACCGCCCGCCGATGGCGCCGTGCCGAATTGCGCGGAAGCGGGCGTGCTCGGCGCGTTGTGCGGGGTGATCGGTAGCCTCCAGGCCTTGGAGGCGATCAAGCTCATCGTCGGCACCGGCGCCCCCCTCGTCGGCCGCCTGCTCACCTACGACGCCCTCGCGGTGCGTTTCACCTCGCTCACGCTCCCCCGCGATCCGGCCTGCCCCTGCTGCGGCGCTCACCCCTCGATCACCTCTATCGAAACCTCTCGCTATGGCGCCGCCTGTGGTTCACCGCCCCTCGGCTCCCCTGCGCCCGCCTCCTCTTCCATGTCTCAATCCAACGAAAGCGTTCCTCTCCAAATCTCGGTCAGCGAAGCCCATCGCCAGTTGTCCGCCGATCCGAAAAACACCGTGCTGATCGACGTCCGCGAACCTCACGAGATCGCCATCTGCGCCATCGACGGAAGTCTGCATATCCCGATGCGTCAGATTCCGGAGAACCTCAGCGCGATCCCGAGCGACAAATATGTGCTGGTGCACTGCCACCACGGCGGGCGCAGCCTGCGCGTCACCGAATATCTCCGCGCCAAAGGCCTGCCGCGTGTCAGCAACGTCGACGGCGGCATCGACGGCTGGGCCCAGGAAATGGAGCCAGCCATGGCCCGTTACTAAGCCGCCGCAGCCTCAGAGTTTCAGCTCAGGATGGGCCTCCGTGTAAGACGCGGCGAACGCCTGAAACGCCTGCTTGAGGCGGGCGGTCACCGTGTCCGGGCCGACTTGGTAACGATGCTCGTCGATGGCGCCCACCGGTTGCATGTCACGATTCGTCGAAAGCAAAAAGCACTCCTGCATCGAACCGAGATCCTCCGGTCGGACCCCGTCCTCACGCACCTTCACACCGATATCGGCCGCGATACTCGCAATCATCCGGTGGCGAGTGATGCCTTCCAGCATCCCGGCACTCAACGGCGGCGTCACGATCTCCCCATCGCGCACAAAGGCGACATTACTCACGGCCGCTTCCGTGATTTCACCGGCCAGATTCGTAATCAACACCTCATCGGCGCCGCGGCTGAGTGCCTCCCGCAAACAAAGAATGTTATTCAGATAGTTACCGGTTTTCCACGCCGGGTTCAGCGCCTCCGGAATATTGCGACGAAGATCACGCGCGACCGACAGTTTAATGCCATTCGCCATCTGCGCCGCGGTCAGCACCAACACCGGTTTAACGACGATGACAAATGATGTTTCGCTAGCGAGCGCGGGATCCAATCCGATCGCCCCGTGACCTCGGGTTATTTGCAAACGAATATACAGATCCCCCACCAAACCGGTATACTTACGATAGGCCTGAACGGTTTTGGTAATTTCGCTCCACCAAAACGAAGCCGGCGCCAAAGTCGGGAAATACAACGCGGTCGCCGAACGCGCGAGGCGATCCAAGTGCTCCTGCCACGCAAAAACGACCCCATCATACGAGCGCCATACCTCATACACCGCGTCTCCGTAAAGAAACCCCCGGTTTAAAACCGAAAGACTAGGCTCCCGCGCATCGTGCAGCCGTCCATCCGTATTAGCCTGAATGTAGTCGTGAGCAGACATGGACTGCTAAAACGACGTGCCCACCCGGGTTCGGCAATCGGAAACCGGCAACAAAAAAGGTGTCCGCCCCAAAGGGGCGGACACCTTGAGCTACGAAACCGCAAACGGGTTAAACCGCGGCCGGAGCCGGCGTGCGTGTCTTAACCATGCCGAACTCTTTCTTGATGTTCTGCACGCTCGGCACGGAAATGCCATAAGCCTTGGCGATTTCGGCGCCCGAGGTGCCGGCTTCCACGGCCGCCTTTACCTGAGCCTTCAGCTCGGGCGTGATCTTGGTCCGCTTGCGTTTGCCGCCTTTCGCTGCAGGCGCTTTGGGCGCCTTGACCCCCTTGGCCTTGCGCCCGCGCTTACCCTTGCCGGCCGTTTCGGCGGCTTTGAGCGCTTTGATAAAGTCGTTCAGGTTGGCAAAGCCATAACGGCCCGGAAGCTCAGCGAGCTCAGCGGTGCGTTCCAGCTCAATATTGGCAGCCAACTCGGCGGTTTGAGCCTGGAGGGCTTGGAGTTTTTTGATTTTTTCGATGACCATTTCACTCTTTTAAAGCGCTATAATATTAAAATAGCAAGCGGGTTAATGACATAACCCTATCGCCGTCTATCACATTTACACGTTTTTCCATCACTTTGGATACGATTCTTGCCAAGCTCCCGGGACCGCGAAACATCTCCCCTATGAGTTTCCATCACTCGCTTGACGCCTCGATCTTGGTGCATCGTTGGGACAATCAGACCCCCGCTCGCATCACCATCGCATCAGGCGACCGTATCACGCTCGACATGGCTGATTCGAGCGGGTTCCAAGTCCAACCCACGTGGACAAAAGAGGATTTTAAGACCAAATTTGATCCTCTGAAAGTGCATGCGCTGACCGGTCCGGTAGCCATCGCCGGCGCCGAACCCGGCGACCAACTCGAAATCAAAATCGAAGCGTATGAACATCGCGGGTGGGCTTGGACGAGCCTCATTCCCCAGCTTGGTCTACTGCCGGAGGACTTCCCGGAAGCCCATTTGCATATTTGGAAGCTTGCGGGCGGCCAGACGCGTTCGATGCCGGGCGTCACGCTCGATCTGCATCCGTTTGCCGGTATCATCGGCGTCCAACGTGCGGAACCGGGAGAATTCCGAACCCGCGCCCCCGGTATTTTTGGGGGCAATATGGACGTGCGCCATCTGACCGCCGGAACGACGCTATATCTTCCGGTTCTCACCCCGGGCGGCAACCTTTTGGCCGGCGATTGCCATGCTGCGCAAGGCGATGGAGAGGTCTGTATCAACGGCATGGAAGCGCCGATGCAAATGACCATGCAGATTAATCTTATAAAACAACAACCCCTCCCGGCGCCGTATGCGATTTGTCCCTCCCCGCTGGTCTCGCCCCAATATCAGACGAAGCCCTGGCATATGTTCATCGAGTCCGACGAGCAACCTCGCGAGGCCTGTAAACGTGTGGTGCGTCGAGCCATCGCCTATCTTACCAAGCGGCTGGGGCTTAGCCCCGAACTGGCGTATACACTTTGCAGCGTCGTTCTCGATTTGAAGGTCAGCCAACTCGTCAACGTGCCCACGACAACGATCACCGGCTATCTGCCTGAGGCGATTTTCGACGAACCAGCAAACTGATCGCCACCGAAGACCCCGCCTAGATCGTCATCGCATGGTAACCGCCATCGACGACGATTTCGGCGCCGGTGATGAACCCACCCGCCGCACCGCTCGCCAACAACAAGGTCGAGCCGATCAACTCCTTCGCTTCGCCAAAACGTTTCATGGGCGTGTGTCCCATGATTGACGCCACCCGCTCGGGCGTGAGCACTTTTTTGTTTTGTTCGGCCGGGAAGAAGCCGGGCACGATAACGTTCACGCGCACGCGCTGAGTCGCCCATTCCCGAGCCAAATTCTTGGACAAATTATGCACGGCCGCCTTGCTCGCTGAATAGGTGAACACCCGGGACAAGGGCACCAGACCCGACATGGAGCCCAAATTGATAATTGATCCGCCCTGCCCGCGCTCGACCAAATAGCGACCGAAGATCTGACACCCCAAGAACACCCCCTTCACGTTGATGTTCATGATGCGGTCGAATTCTTCCTCGGCGATTTCGGTAAAAGGCGTGGGCGAATTTACCCCGGCACCATTGATAACGATATCGACCCGACCGGACCGCGCCAACACCCGCGCAAGAAGTGCTTCCAGCGAGGCCTTATCGTCAGCCTCGGCGGAGGCGAACCAAGCCTTGCCACCCGAGGCGGCAATTTTCGCCAAGCGGGCGTTCGCCTTCTCCTCATTGCGCCCGACCAACACGACCTCGGCGCCCGCGCCGGCCAGCCCTTCGGCCATCGCGCCGCATAGCTCGCCCGTGCCTCCGATCACCACCGCCACTTGGCCGGTAAGATTGAACAGCGAGGTAAGGTAGTCAGCCGGGGATCTCATATAACATCAGCATCCCGCCGACTGCCTCAAACTCGCAACGGCTGTGCCGCTGAATGTTAATTCTGCCGGCACCCCTCGCAGGCCTGGATCCCTATTTGCCGATACCAAACGCCGTAAAGCCGATCTCCCGCAATGCGGCCAAATCGAGAATGTTCCGGCCGTCGAAAACATAAGCCGGTTTCGGCATACTCGCGTAGAGTTTAGCGAAATTGAGCGTCTTGAATTCGTCCCATTCGGTGACGATGGCGAGCACGTGAGCGCCCTTTGCGGCTTCTTCCGCCGAGGTCGCGATGCTCAGCCGGGCATTCTCGGCCCCCTTGCCGAGCACATCGGTTTTGATCTGCTCTGCGGGGACCTTGGGATCGTAAACCACAACATTGGCATGCTCCTCCAACAGGTCGCGGCAAACACTAATCGCCGGCGTTTCCCGGGTATCATTGGTGTCCTTCTTGAAGGCAAACCCCAGAACCGCGATACGTTTATCCGAAACCGTGTTGAACAGCGTGCGAACAATCCGCCCGGCGAAACGGTGTTTCTGCCAATCGTTCATCTTCACAACCCCTTCCCAATAGGCCGCGACTTCCGGCAACCCGAAATGCTCGCACAAATAGACGAGGTTGAGGATGTCCTTTTGGAAACACGACCCGCCGAAGCCAACCGACGACTTCAGGAACTTGGGGCCGATTCGACTATCCTTGCCGATGGCCCGCGCCACTTCATCGACGTCGGCCCCGGTGGCTTCGCAAAGTGCCGAGATCGAGTTGATCGACGAGATCCTCTGGGCGAGAAACGCATTGGCCACGAGCTTCGATAGCTCCGACGACCAGAGATTGGTCATAATGATACGATCGCGCGGGACCCAATTCGCGTAGACCGAGGCCAAGGCCTCGATCGCCGCTTCGCCAGCCGGCGTGCGTTCGCCACCGATGAGCACCCGGTCTGGAGTCTCCAAATCCACCACCGCCGTGCCCTCCGCCAAAAATTCGGGATTCGACAACACCTGAAAGGTCAGTCCGCGGCTGTTGGAGGCGAGGATGGATTGAATCGCCTCCGCCGTCTTCACCGGGATGGTCGACTTCTCGACGATGATTTTATTGCTCGTCGCGACCTCCGCGATTGTGCGCGCCACGGACTCGATATAGCGGAGGTCCGCCGCCCGCCCCGCTCCGATGCCGTAGGTCTTGGTTGGAGTGTTAACCGCAACGAAGATGATATCGGCATCGTTGATGCCCTTCGCCACGTCGGTGGAGAAAAACAGGTTCCTGCCCAACGAACGTTGCACCACGGCGTCCAAGCCCGGCTCGTAAATCGGCAAGGTGTCCGACTGCCACGCGGCAATCCGCGCCTCGTTCATATCGACCACCGTCACGGTGATGTTAGGCGCTTTGTCGGCGATCATGGCCATGGTAGGCCCACCAACATATCCGGCTCCGATGCAGCAGATTTTCATACGTTAAACGCTGACCTTGCGTCACCAAAAGGCTTCATCCAAGCCGGATTTTTGCATAAATACACATCAGACCTTCACCGGAGCGGAAACCGCGAACCGTGACGCCACTGAGACGAAACGTCGACCCGCTTCAGCCAATTCCGCTTCGGCCAAAACCCCGAAACTCAAGCGCACCTGATGCGTGGTGATCGCATCACCGAAACAAAGTTCACCTGGCACGTAGAGCACGCCCGCCTCAATGCAGGCGCGGCAAAACTCACTCGCCAATCCCGTATCGACCTCCGGCGGCGCCTCCAGCCACAGATAAAGCCCCCCGGTCGGCTCATTCCAGCGCCAACCGAGTTCGCTGAGGCCCGCCTCGATCAGAGCCCCGTGCAATGCCCGCATCTTCGCCTCATAGACCGGACGGATGATCGCGAGCTGGCTATCCAAGCCGCCTTCCCCCAGCACCCGCTCCATAATCGCTTGATTAAAGTTAGCGGAGCCGAAGTCCTGGTGCCCCTTCACGTGCAGCATCTTAGCCCGCCACGCGTCATCCGAACACACGCCGAAGCCAACCTTCAGGCCCGACGCGAACGGTTTGGTCAGCGTCGATAAATACAGGCGGGGAAACCCTTCCCATACGGAATCCCCGAGCACACTCGGCGTCTGGTCGGGCTCCCGATAATACAATTCGCGATACGCGGCATCCTCGATCACCGGGATCTGATAGCCGGTTTCGCGCAGGGCAACCGCGAGCGTATGTTTTTCGGCGCTGCTAAGGCTCCGCCCCGACGGATTGGAAAAATAGCTGACAAAATACACCGCCTTCACTCGCTCGCGCCTCCCGGCGGCCGTCAGCTCCGCCAACCGCGTGCGCAACGCTTGCGCATCAACCTCACCCGCGCCATCCACGGGGATCGAAACCGCCTCGATCCCCAGCCCCGCCAACATCTCTAGATAAACGAAGTAGCTCGGCCGATCGACCAGGACGATATCACCCGGTTCGCACAGCACCTGCATCGCCAGATACAGTGCCTGTTGAGAGCCGTTGGTGATGAAACAGTGGTCGTAAATATCCTTGGCCGTGATGCTCGTATCCCATCGCGCCAACCGTTCCGCCAACAAACGCCGCAGCCCCGGCCGCCCCGCGTTGGTGCCATATTGTAGATACTCGGGTTCACCGGGTTGGGCCGCGAGCTCATCGATCACTCGTTGCACCGCGGCGACGGGTTGCGTGCGATTATCGGTGAAGCCCGCCGCGAGCGACAATAGTTCCGGATTTTCCAGCGCCTGATTCATCAGGCGAGCGATGGTCGGAGGCTGGGCGCGCTCCCCTAACGCAGAGAAACGAAGCGGGGTGGGAGCAGAATCTAGGGCAGACATAGTGAATGGAAACGGATGAATTCCGGCCGGAACGCGGCTAAAACAAAAACGACGTTCGGAGAACCGAACGTCGTTGGTCTAAAAAGGCAATCGCCAGTCCGGTGGCTAGGCCGGTGAAGGTGCGGTGGCTCCGCCGATGTCACTTTCCGGCACGGGCTTGCCGTTCGACTTCTTCGCCGCTGGCTTTGGTTTTTCGTCATCCGGCGGGATCACGATTTCACGGTGGATGGGCGAGCGGATTTCCCCGAACTCCAAGATCTCCATCACGTGCTTACCCTCGATCGTCTCGTGCTCCAGCAGGGCATCAGCGATCTTCTCCAGCGCGTCGCGCTTTTCCGTGAGGATCTGCTGCGCGCGCTGATACTGTTCATCGATGAGCACCTGCACTTCGTGATCAATACGCTTTGCCGTTTCCGGGCTGTAGGTCTCACTGCGCCCCATTTCGCGGCCGAGGAAAACGTGATCGTGGTTCTCTCCGTAAGCGATCGGTCCGAGCGGGCTCATGCCCCAGTCGCATACCATGTGGCGCGCCAGTTTGGTGGCCTGTTGAATGTCACCCGAGGCGCCGCTCGTGATGTCGCCCAACACCAGTTCTTCGGCAATACGCCCGCCGAAGAGCACCGCTAGCCGCGCTAGCATCCGGCGCTTCGCATAGTTAATCGTATCCTTTCGCGGGATATACATCGTGCTCCCCAAGGAACGACCACGCGGAATGATCGTGACCTTGTGGACCGGAAAGTCTCCGTCGTCCACCACCGCTCCCACCAGCGCATGGCCGGCTTCGTGATAGGCCACGATTTTCTTGTCCTCGTCATCCATGATGCGGCGACGTTCGCGACCGAATTGCACCTTCTCACGCGCGTCATCGATGTCGTGCATATCGACCTTCTTCTTGTTGCGCCGGGCGGCGAGGAGTGCGCCTTCGTTCAACAAGTTGGCCAACTCTGCGCCGGACAAACCCGGCGTGCCGCGCGCGATAACCGCGAGGTCAACGTCGTCCGAAAGCGTCACTTTACGCGCGTGCACGCGCAGGATCTGTTCGCGCCCCTGCAGGTCAGGGAGGTCGACGAAGATCTGGCGATCAAAGCGCCCCGGACGCAGCAACGCCTGATCAAGCACGTCTTGACGATTCGTCGCGGCGACGATGATGACGCCTTCGGTCGTGTCGAAGCCGTCCATCTCGACCAGCAACGAGTTCAACGTCTGCTCGCGTTCGTCATTGCCGCCGCCGAGACCAGCGCCGCGCTGACGACCGACCGCGTCGATCTCGTCGATAAAGATGATACACGGCGCGTTTTTCCGGCCTTGCTCAAACATGTCGCGCACCCGACTCGCGCCGACGCCCACAAACATTTCCACGAAGTCCGAGCCCGATACGCTGAAGAACGGGACGTCCGCTTCGCCGGCCACGGCCTTGGCCAAAAGGGTTTTACCCGTGCCGGGCGGCCCCACGAGCAGGATGCCCTTCGGGATGCGGCCACCGATCTTCTGGAATTTCTTGGGCTCTTTGAGGAAATCGACCACTTCCGCGATCTCTTCCTTTGCCTCATCACAGCCCGC
>CAXBDS010000085.1:0-19368 GCA_963974355.1 uncultured Opitutaceae bacterium | reverse complement strand
CTCGCGGCAAAAATTCCGCCGCCCCACCGTCGTCTGGTCACCGCCCACGATGCCTTCGGCTACCTGGCGCGCGATCTTGGGCTTACGGTCGTGCCGTTGGCGGGCCTGTCGACCCAACAGGAGCCCGACGCCCGCCGGCTCGCGACCGTCATCAGACAGATTCGCCAGGAGCACATTCCCGCCGTGTTTATCGACGCCGGTTCATCGCCCGCGCTGCTCCAAGCCATCGAGAGTGACACCGACACCCGCCTCGGCGGCGAACTCTACGCCGATGGTCTCGGCCCCCCCGATTCTCCCGCGGCGACCTACGAAGGCATGATGCGCCACAACGTCCAGACGATCGTCAACGCACTCGCACCGCGATAAGGGGTGTCGCGTAATCGACGATTGATATACGTCCGCCCCTTGACGCCCGCCCCGTAAGACTTCTCCTTTCGCTTCCGATGGCCCACCGCCGATCACGTCCGCATCATCTTTCGCTCGCGCAACGCGTGAGCGCGGGGGGGTTGGCGGCGTTGATCCTCTTGCTTGGCATGCTGGCGGTTTCGCCGACTTGGCACGCGTGGCTCCATGCCGAAAAGACGGTCAGCGCCACGGCCAACGAACCGGCCGGCCCGATCAAAGCGGTTAAATCGGCCGATCACCTCTGCGTGATCAGTGACTTCGCGCACGGCGTTACGTCGGCGCTAACGTTCATCGCCATCGCGCAGCCTGCCGCGCATCCCGCCGGCCGATCGCCGGTGGCGGTCGCCCTGCATTTGCCGCCTACCCGGTGGCTCCTGCAACCCGGTCGGGCTCCCCCGACGGTCTGACGAACTCCCGATCATCCACCCGTTTCTCATCCGAAACGGCGAACAGTTCGCGCCCGCGTTTCAACGCGGCTTCGCAACCTCTTCCTGCGTGCGCGGCATCCTCGAATCGAGCGCCGCAACGATCCCGTCAGATCCCTTTGTCATGTCCCTTTCCCATTTTCGTTTTGTGCTCCCTTCTCTCGCGGTCGCTCTCGTGGCCTCCGCCCAAACCGTGCCGCCGGGCTCTGATCCGGTGTCACTCGACGCCGTCATCGTCACCGGTAATCCCGACGCCCGCGCGGCCTTTGACCTCGCCCAAGGCGCCTCGTTGCTCAGCGGCCAAAAACTGATGCTCAGCCAACAAGGCACGCTCGGCGAAACCCTCGCCGCCACACCCGGCGTCAACTCGACCTACTACGGTCCCGGCGCCAGCCGTCCCGTCATTCGCGGCCTCGGCGGCGACCGGGTGCGCATGCTCGACAATGGCGTCGGCTCGCTCGACGCCTCCAACGTCAGCCCCGACCACAACGTCAGCGTCGAGCCACTCCTCGTCGAACGCATCGAGGTGCTGCGCGGCCCGGCATCGCTCCTCTACGGCAGCTCCGCCGTCGGTGGCGTGGTCAACGTCATCGACAACCGCATCCCGGTCCACGCCGCCGATACGCCGTTCTCCGGCCGGCTGGAAGCCCGCTACGGCTCCGCCGCCCACGAACGCACCGGGATTGTTGCCCTCACCACCGGCAATGATCGTTTCGCCATGCAGATCAACGGCCTCCGCACCGAAACCGACGACGTCGAAATTCCCGGCTACGCCGACGCCGCCGACCCCGCCCACTATGGCACGCTGAGCAACAGCGCCGTCTCCACCAAGAGCGCCTCCGTCGGCGGCAGCGGCTTTTGGTCGGGGGGACAATTCGGCGCCGCCGTCAGCGAATACGACACCACCTACGGCGTGCCCGTCGGCGAGCCGATCAACATCGACATGAAACAGCGCCGCGCCGATTTCCGCGGTTCGATCGACCGGCCTTTCGCAATCTTCAAATCGGCCACCGCCCGCTTCGGGATCGCCGACTACACGCACGCGGAAGTGGACACCGAAACCGGCAACGCCAACACAACCTTCACCAACAAAGCCTACGAGGGCCGGGTTGAATTGGTGCAACAAGAGGTCGGCGATCTCACGGGCACGATCGGCACGCAATTCAGTCGCAGCGATTTCTCCGCGGTCGGCGAAGAGGTCGTCACGCCGCCGTCGATCACCTCGACCGCAGCCCTGTTCGTCCTGGAATCCTACAAGGTCAGCCCGGTGCTCACGCTCCAGGCCGGCGGTCGGCTGGAGCAGCAGACAATCAAGGTGGGCGACGTCGATGCCTCCCTGCCGCCCTATCCCGGCTATGACGTGACGAGCGGAGAAAAGCGCACCGAAGACGCCTTCAGCGTGTCCGCCGGCGCGGTGATTTACCCCGTCCCCGACTACTCGATCGGCCTGTCCCTGGCGCTCTCCCGGCGCAACCCGACCGCCCAAGAGTTGTTCTCCAACGGTCCGCACGGCGGCACCGGCTCCTACGAGATCGGCACCTCCGACCTCGGTCAGGAAAAATCCCTCGGCCTCGACCTCACCGCCCGCAAACGGGCGGGCGTCGTCACCGGCTCGATCGGTGTTTTCGTGAACAGATTCAACGACTTCATCTTCGAGCAGGAGGACGCCACCACCTACTTCGACGACGGGAACGGCACGTTTGCCGCGTATCCAGCACCCGATGACGCCGAGATCCTGCCCATCTACCAATTCGTCGCCCGCGACGCGTTGTTCTACGGCGGCGAGGCCGAGCTGTCCTTCCACCTCGTCGACCACGAAACGCGGCGGCTCCATCTCGACCTGACCGGCGACTACGTGCGCGCCGAACAGACGAGCGATGATCAGGACTTGCCCCGCATCCCGCCGGTCCGCGTGGGCGCTGAACTGCACTACACGCAGGGCCCGTGGGACTTCAGCGTCGGTGCGCGGCACGCGTTCGATCAGGACCACACCGCTCCCGGCGAGAGCAGCACCGACGGCTACACGCTCTGCAGCGCCGACGTGACGTATGAATTCATGCTGGATCGCACCCACTGGCAGCTCTTCGCCCGCGGCACCAACCTCAGCGATGAAGATGCCCGCGTAAGCACCTCGTTCCTGAAAGACGTCGCGCCGCTCCCCGGCCGCAACGTCAACCTCGGCGTGCGCCTCAGTTTCTGACCCGACCGCTTGGCGCAAGCAGCCTTGTAGCCGGGATCATCCTCCCGGCTACAGTCCCGGCTAAGCCTCCGCGCCGAAGATTGCCTTCGAGTAAGCTTCGGCGTCGAAAGGCTGCAGGTCTTCGGGCTGCTCACCGAGTCCCAGGAAGTAGATCGGAATCTTCAGCTCACGCCAGATGCCCACGATCGCGCCGCCGCGTGACGTGCCGTCCAGCTTGGTGACGATCAGGCCGGTGAGGCCGAAGGTTTCATGAAACTTGCGGGCCTGATCGATCGAGTTGGAGCCGAGCGAACCGTCCACCACGATCCAGGCGTGGTGGGGCGCCGACTCATCGTTTTTCTGCAGCACGCGCCGGATCTTGGCCAACTCGGCCATGAGGTTGTCCTTGGTGTGCAGGCGGCCCGCCGTATCCACGATCAGGATATCGCAGCCCCGCGCCTTGGCCGCCTGCCAGCCGTCGAAGGCCACTGCCGCCGCGTCGCTGCCGGTCGGGCTCGCCACGATGGGCAGTTCGAGCCGGGTGGCCCAGGACTTCAACTGTTCCACCGCCGCCGCGCGGAAGGTGTCGCAGGCCGCGAGCATGACTTTGTGACCCTGCTGCTTGAGCAACCAGCCCAGTTTGGCCGCGCTGGTCGTCTTGCCCGAGCCATTGACGCCGATGAGCACGATGACGGTGGGATTGCCCTCGGCCTGACGGGCGGCGGTATCGAGGCGCCCTTCAGCCCCGGCGAGCACACGACGCAGCACGCCACTGCCCAGCGCGGCCGCCTGCTGGCCTTTCAACTCCTTGTCCTTGCGGAAGGCGGTTTTGATCTCGTCGAGAATCTCTTCCGTCGTCTCGACGCCAAAGTCGGCGGTGTAGAGCGCCTCCTCCAGTTCGTCGAGGGACGCGGCGTCAATCTTGCGCCCGCCAAACAACCCCCGGGTCGACGACGAAATCGCCGCCACCGTCTTGGAGAACCCGTCCTTAAATTTCTTAAAAATCCCGAACATCGGCGTTCAAGAACCACGAATGAACACGAATAGACACAAATATTTCAGCCTCGGGGGCTGATGCTCGGCCTACTTATTCGCGTAAATTCGTGTTCATTCGCGGTTAAGAAAATCGGGATTATTTCGCTTACTCCGCCGAGCGGGAGTCGCGGCCGAGCTTGTCCTTCAGCCGATCCAAGATGCCGTTGATGAACCGCTTGGCATCGGCGTTGGAGAACTGTTTCGACAAGTCGATCGCCTCGTTGATCGAGACCACCGGCGGGATGTCCTTGCGGTGCAGCATCTCGAAGATCGCGATACGCATGATGGCCAGATCGATCTTCGCAATACGATCAAAGTCCCAGTTGTGCGCGAGGCCCTTGATCGTTGCATCGATATCGTCGATTTGGGTGATCGCCCCGTGGATCAACTCCTCCCCGAAAGAGTAATGTTCGCGCGGGTGAGACAGGTTGTCGAAGAACACCCGCAGGTCTTCCGCCAGGTTGGCGGGTTTGTTGAGGCTCCACGCGTAGAGATATTGCATCGCGGCGACGCGACCGTCCCGACGTTGGGCAAATTGGATTTTACTCATGAGGTTAAAGCGCGTTTGAGGGCGGCCATGGCCAGCGCGGCCCCGGCGAATTCTGCTCCGCGGTCAATCTCGCCGACGCAACGGGCCTCAGCTTCGGCCACGTTGCCCGCGACCACCAGACCGCAAATCACCGGCACCTTGGCATCCAAGCCCACTCGCACGAGACCTTGCTGCGCCGCCTCGGCGACCAATTGATAGTGGATCGTGTCGCCGCGAATCACCACCCCGAGTGCCAGGCACACGTCGAGCGGATGGCGGGCACAAAGCAACTGCGCGGCAAAGGGCAGCTCACCTGAGCCCGGCACGCGTTCCACCACCAGATTCTCAGGCTGGACGCCCGAGGCCAGCAGGTGGTGTCGGGCTTGGAGCAACAAAGCATCGACCCAGCGCGAATTAAAACAGGCCGCGACCACCCCAACCCGAAAGGGCGTGGCATCGATGGTGGGCAAAACGGGTGCGTCGAGACTCATACAAGGAACAGGTTAAAACCGGCGGAAGATCGATTGGGCGCACCCCGGGCCGGGACGCAAATCCCAAATTTCGCTCCCCGTCGACTCGGCCGCCCTCCGCCGCCCATTTAAGCGGAGAAACCAACGTTGCATCCGGCGTGGGGCCTGCGTTCCATGCCGGGGCTTGTCCATGCGTTTCCGCATCCACCATCGCACGCACTATCGCTACGCCGGCACGGCGTCCGAATCCTTTATGGAGGCTCGGCTGACCCCGGTAAACGACCCTTACCAGCGCTTGGTTTCCCGGCGGCTCGAGACCGAGCCCGGATGCACCGCGCACATCTACACCGATTATTTCGGCAATGTCGTGGAGACCTTTTCCATCGTGCGGCGCCATGAAGAGCTGATCCTCGACAGTCACGCCGAGGTGGAGACCTTTCCGGTCGCCCCGCCCGACGCCGCCTTTGAGGTGAGTGTCTCGGAAGCACGCCAACTCTACCGCAGCGAGAAGTTGAAGCTCTTCGAGTTTCTGGCCCCGTCGAACGCCATCCCCTTTGACGCCGAGATCAACCGTCTCGCCAATCGCTTTTTCCGCCCGAGCCATGAGATCGGCCCCGCGCTCCTGCACCTTAATCACTGGATCAAGGAGGAGCTCACCTATGCGCCCGGCTCGACCACCATCAACACCCCCGTGTCGGTGGTGCTCCAGCAGCGCACCGGCGTCTGCCAGGACTTCGCGCAAGTCATGATCGCGATCCTGCGCTCCGCCGAGATCCCCGCCCGCTACGTCACCGGCTACATCGAAACCGAGAGCCAGCGCAAAGCCATTGAACGCCGCCGCGCGCCGCGCCTGGTCGGCGCCAGCGAGAGCCACGCCTGGGTCGAGGTGTATTTACCCGGAGGATACTGGTGGCCGCTCGATCCGACCAACGACTGCGTCGCCGGCGAGCGCCACGTCAAGGTGGCCAGCGGACGCGACTACCACGACAGCACGCCGACCCGCGGCGTGTTCAAAGGCACGTTTACCCAAAAACTTTCAGTCGCCGTAACGATGGAGCGGCTCTGAACGAAGGACGTATTCCCCGCCCCCCCCCCAAGCCGCGGCTACTTCGAGTCCGGCAGATTTTTCAAATCGACGAAGTAGGTCTCGCCCGCCTCGCCATCGGCGCCGATCACCGTCACCACCACCTGATACACGTAAGGCGGCCGCAGCTTCGCCGGTGATTGCAGCGAGACGCCATCCGCGCCCGGGTTCATCACGGTGCGCACCTTGCCGGCTTTGTTCACGGGATCCCACCACACCGTCGCACGCGCGACATCGGCCGCCATGGGTTTTTTCTCCTCGTCATAAAAACGCATCACCAGCGCCAGGTTCTCCACGGCGAACCCCAGGAAGGTGCCGTCATCACGGGCGACTTGAATACCGATGATTTCAGGTTCCTCCTCCGACTTCTGCGTCGGCGGCCGGCTTTGGGCCCGGGAGTAGAGGGCCGTCAACGGCATGGTCACCCCGATCGAAGCGGCCATGAGCAGGGATTTTGCAACGGCACCGGTGGGTCTCATGCGGTGTATTCAAACGACGGCCACGCCCGGGGCAAGGGTCGGCAGGTAAAGGTCCGGTGAAGTTAAGGCGTCGGTTTGCCGCCGCGCCGCGCCGCTTTCAGCTCCCGCCAACGCTCCAGACGATCCGCCACGCGCGACTCCAGGCCGTGACGACTCGGCACGTAGAGTTCCAAGGGCTCCTCCAAATAGTCCTGCCCGGAAATCCCTTCGGGAAACGGGTGGGAGTAGTGGTAACCCTTGCCGTGGCCGGCTTGCTTGCTGGCTGCGCCGCTTTTGTCGCGCAGGTGCAGCGGGACCGGCTGCACGGGGCGTTCCTTCAGCGCGCGATGCGCGGCGGCCAGCGCGAGGGTGGCTGAATTGCTCTTCGGCGCGCAGGCGATGTGCAGCGTCGCGTGGGCCAGCGTGAGTTCGGCTTCGGGCAGGCCGACGAATTCGCAGGCGTGGTGGGCCGCGACCGCGAGCGGCAACGCGTTCGGATCGGCGAGGCCGATGTCTTCGCTGGCCAATATCACGAGACGGCGCGCGATGAAGCGGGGGTCTTCTCCGCCGGCGAGCATCTTGGTGAGCCAATACATCGCCGCGTCGGGATCGCCGCCGCGACAGCTTTTGATGAAGGCGGAAATCGTGTCGTAGTGCTCGTCTTCGTCGGCGTCGTAGCGAATGCGCCGCTCGCGCGCGAAGGCCTCGATCTCGGTCGCCGTGATGACCGCGCCCTCATCGAGGCTGAGCACGATCACTTCGAGGGCGTTCAGCGCGCGTCGCAGATCGCCGTCACACAGCACGGCCAGATCAGCGAGGATCGCCGCATCGGCCGTGACCTGCCGAGCCCCGAGTCCCCGGGTTTCGTCGGTCAGCGCCCGCGCGAGCACACCGGCCACCGCATCCGTCGCGAGCGGTTCGAGGCGGAAGAGGTGGCTGCGCGAGAGCAGCGGCGGGTTGACGTAGAAGCCGGGATTGTGCGTGGTCGCACCGATCAGGCGGATGTTGCCCTCCTCGACGTCGGGTAGCAGCAGGTCCTGCTGCGCTTTGTTGAAACGATGCAGCTCGTCGATAAAAAGAAGCGTGCGCGCCTCCGGCATCTTGCGCGCGAGGCCGAGGATCTCACGCAGCTCGGCCACGTTCGACATGACGGCATTGATGCGCACGAAACGACTGCCGGTCTCGCGTGCGATGACCTCGGCGAAGCTGGTTTTGCCGCAACCGGGCGGACCGTAAAACAGCAGGCTGCCGAACCGGTCGGTCGAGATCAGGCGCGGCAACAAACTGCCCTCCCGCGTCAGATGCGTCTGCCCAACGATTTCCGCCAAGGACTGCGGTCGCATGCGCGCGGCCAAGGGCTGGTGGGCGCCCGGCGTGGACCGGTCCGCCGAAGCTCCAGCCCGCAGGTCAGGGGCGGTTTCTCCAAACAAATCGGGCGCGGGTTCAGCAGGCATAAGGAACAATATAATGCAAAAGTCGCCCGACAGTGAAAGATCGGGGTGGTTTCTTCGTTATAGGGAATATGCGCCTTCGTTCGCTTGGCCATCGGGCGCCTCTGCTCTGGATCGCCCTGCCTTTCGCCCTCGGGATCGCGTCTGCCCGCGCGTGCCCGACGGGGCTTTCGGTCGGCGTCGGGCTGGTCGTTGCCCTCGCCGCCAGCATCGTCGCCGCAGCACGTGATTGGCGCACGCCGATCTGGGCCGGACTCATCACGGTTGCCCTGGGCGCGGCCGGCGCCGTCGCGTATGAACTGCGCCGCGATCAACTCATCGCCTACACCGGGTTGCCGGCCCGCGAGGCGACACTCACGTTGCAACTCGGCCGCGAGTTTGGAGCCAGTCGCGCCCAAACGGATCGGTTCGGCGGGCTCGGTCGAATCGTCGGCGCCCCGCCGCATCTAAGGGATCTGGTCGGCCAACGCCTGCAAGTTTCGGTGCATGCCTATCCGCCCTTCTCGACCGCGCCGGCCCGGGGCGCCACGATCGTGGCAACGGGAGTTTTGGAGCCGTTGCCACGTCGGGCGGGCGATGCCGACACATTCGACGCCTACCTCGTCGACCTCGGCCTGAACTTTCGTTTCGCCCGCGCCAGTCTTGAAACGGTGGTCGATCCTCCGGGGCTGATTGATCGCTGCCTGGCGGCAACCCTGGCGTGGTGTCGCACGTGTCTCGGCACGGGACTCGACCATCGTCCCGATCTCCAGGCCGCGCTGCGCGCGATGCTGTTGGGCGAGCGTCACGAACTTTCCGATACGCAGGAGACTCTTTTCCTGCGCAGTGGCACGATGCACCTGTTTGCCATCAGCGGGCTGCACATCGGCGCGCTTGCCCTCGCCCTGCACACGCTCGGCCTGCTCGCCCGGCAGCCTCGCCCCCTCATCTTGGCCGGGAGCACGACGGTGCTGGCAATCTACGTGGGCGTGGTCGGCGCGCCGCCCTCCGCCGTGCGGGCGTTTCTCATGGTAACGTGTGTGCAGGCGGCGTTCGTTTGGCGGCGCCCGGGCAACGCGCTGGCCGGTCTCGTCGCCTCGGCCGTGCTCGTTTTGATGCTCGATCCGATGCAACTCTTCGGCGCGGGGTTCCAGATGAGCTACGGCATCGTGGCGGCGCTGCTTTTGCTGGGCCTGCCCTTGGGAGACACGTGGCAGCAACGCTGGCCCGCCTGGCCGCATCTTCCGCCGGCGACATGGCACGCGGGACATCGCGTCAGCGCGGCGGTTTGGCACGGGGGGTTGCGGGCACTCGGCCTCGCCGTCGCCGCCACCTTGGTGAGCAGCATCAGCGCTTCGGCGTTCTTTGGCTGGTTCACGCCAGGAGCACTGTTGCTGAATCTCGCATTCATCCCGCTGGCCACCCTGGTCGTATTCGCCGGGCTGGCCGCGCTCGGTTGCGGCGCGCTCGGAGCGACCCCGTTGCTCGTGCTTTTCGTCCGCGCGGCCGCCCTGATAATCGCGAGCATGCAGGCGGTGCTCGTCCGCTACGCCGGGGTGCCCGGCATGGCATGGGCGGTGCAACCCCGTTGGCCGAGCTGGAGCGGTTGGGCACTCGTTGGCCTGATGGGACTGTTGCTCCACGGCTATGCCACGAAGTGGGAAGCCAAACGGGGCGGATTTTGGCCGCCCGTGATTTGGACCGTGGCGATGCTTGTCACCGGGTTGAAGTTTGTCTGACTCCTTCGCCATGAAAAGTGCTTACGAATTGGCCATGGAACGCTTGGCGAAAACCGAACCAAAGGTCGCTCCGCTCTCCGCGGAACAAAAGTCCCGCCTCGCCGAGATCGACACGCGCTACCAAGGCAAACTCGCCGAGCGGGAAATCTTTCTGAAGCAAAAGCTCAACGACGCGCTCGCCGCCCGCAACGCCGACGAGGCCGATCAGGTGCGCCAACAACTCTCCAGCGAGCGCGCCCGCTTGGAAGAGGAACGCGAAGACGAAAAGAACCGCGTGCGCGAGGGCTGAGCCTCATTCAGGCCCAAGCGAAATCGGCCGTCAGCAGATGATGATCCGAGGTCGGCGTCGGACGCACGTCGCTGCGCCGGCAACGCAGCGAGGCATCGTAGAAGACATGGTCCAACACGAGCGGCTTGCGTCGCCAGGTCGCGGCGGAATTCTGGGCCGTGCGAAGCCCCACGGAACCGAATTGCTGGGTCAGCGAGTCGGTGTTCGAGACGTTGAAATCGCCGGCCAACAGGGTCGGTCCCGCCTCCGCCGCAACCGTATTCATAACATGGGCACGTTGGGTGCCGTAAAACTCGCTGCTGCTCTTCAGCATGAAAAACGCGAGCAGGTGAAGATTGATCACCCGCACCCGCCGGCCGCCGAGCACGGTGTAGGCGCCCAACAGAATCCGGTCGGTGGGCGTCCGCTTTTCGCCGAAGAAGTCAAATTCCACCGGCGGCGACGGAATCACTTCGTGAAACACGCCGGCCAAGGGCTCGCGGCTGAAGATCGCCAGGCCGATGCCAAAAGGTAACTCGCGCGGATCCGGCGGCGGATAGGCAAAGACCCCGTGGTAACCGGTCAGCGTTTGCTGCAGGCGTTGGAAATTCGGCGGCGGCTCGACTTGAGCACGGTCAGGCTCGGCGCGTTCGACTTCTTGCAGAAAAATAATGTCGGCCTCCTGCGAGCGAATCTCCGCCATCGTGCGGTCCAAATCCACGGGCGCGTTGTCCGGATCATGTTCGTCCCACATCTGGCCGAACTGCATGTTGAACTGCAGCACACGGAACGAATTCATCGGCATGGCGAGGGGGTGGTGGGATCGACTTTAGCGGGAGGCTCCACCGGCCGGCGTGACGGCGGGTTCTGCGGGACGGTTGCGCCGAAAAACGAATCGATTCAGCGCGGAAAATCCCCCGCCCGTCGTGGTCATCTCCGCGCTGCGATCGGCCGCTTTGCTGGCATCGCGCATCCGCGATTGGTAGCGCTCCATCAGCTCCGGGTTCAGCGTCGATCTCTGCTCGGTCTGCCACGACGCGCGTTCACCCGACCACGCATGGGTTTCCACTTTCGGCCAGAGCTGGGTTTCGGGCGACCGTTTGCCTGGCGTCAGGGTCTGTTTGGGGCGCGTTTCTTCCAAATCGATGGGGGCTTTGGTTTCCAACAAAGAAGAACGCGCCATCTCCAACCGATCCGGTTCGACGATCTTTTCGGTCAGGTAATCGGCCCGCTCCATCTCCTCGGGCGCGACCGTGATCGGCGCGACCTGACCATCGATGCGGTTGCGCTCGCTCGGGTCTACTTTCGCCGGGTCAACGGCTTGCAATACGGTCACGCCGCCGAGCGCCACAACTGCCCACAAAATCTGCAACTGCATCCGCATACGGAAATTAAGGGCACGCCTTCGTCATCGTTCGGGCAAGTTTATTCGGGTTCCGCCGTGCCCTCTTCCACCCAGTCCCGCGCTTCCGGCACCTGCGCAAAAAAGGCCTTTAATGCCGCGCTCAAATGGTCGGCGTAACGAAAATGCGCGCCCATGCCGGTGCGCAATTCGGCCTCGTAGATAAACTTGTCCGCCTGCGTGCAGTGCTCGAACGGCGTCTGCGCCCCGAGCAACAGCGAGTAGACGTAGGCCGGCGAACCCCGTTCCATGAGTGTGCGCGTGAGGGCCGCCTGATCGTCGAGCTGAGGTTGGTGGGAGGCCCGATCAATCTCGGCCGGCAGGTAAAAACCGGCTTGGATGAGCGGCGTGTAACGGTGCCCCGTGCGGTGGCGGTTGAGGTCGCGGAGCTCCGCCAGAGCCATGTTGTTCCAAGCGAAGCTGACGCGCATGCGGCGGGTCGTCGTGCCTTGGTAACCGTAGCGGTTGGCCCGATGGCGCAGCGCTTCGGAAACCGGTTGCGCCTCAGCCAACCACGGCGGTGTGGCGCGGTCCACGTGCACCCACACTTCGTCGGGGAGCACAGCCGTCGAGAGCCGTTCCAAACCGAGTTGCAGGCTCGTCGCCAGTTCCGCCTCGGCCTGCTTCTGGTAGGAAGGCTCCGCGAAACTATGGCGCATGAGGCGCGGCGATTGTTTGATCAACTCGTCCCGGATAAGCGTGGCCGCCGCTTGCGCTTCCGGGTGCGGCAATGACGCGAGGTGCTTCACCGTCGTCGCCCACATGCGCGACGATTGGACGAGGCCGAGATTCGTTCGTGTCGCGAGCGGGATGAAGTAGCGCGCGCGATCAAGCGCGAAGTTCTTTCGCAACCGCGTCACCACGCCCGGCTTGGCCCCGGCCGGCAGACGAACGCGGTCAGGCTCCGCCGTGCCGAGTGCATCGAGCCGCGCGTATTCGGCTTCGTAGGCGGCGAAACTCCGCGCCATGATATCCTGCCAACGCCCGGCTAAATCTTCCGGCACGCCCAACTCCGCCGCGGTCGGCAGGTTGGTCGGATCCATCGTGATGTAGCGCGTGCTCGATTCCTGACCGTCGGCCATTTGCGCAATATCGAAGATTTTGTAGGCCAACCACATCGAAACATTGTCCAGCGCGATGGCGAGGCCACCCGTGAGCCCGCCGATCGAGGCGTGGCCGTAATCGACAAACTTCAGGATGCGATCGATCGACGCGTCGGGATCGGCGAGGTCGACCTTGTCCAAAATGGTGTGAATGCCGTCGTTGGAGCGCGAGTAGCGCGCCAAAACGGACGCGAGTAATTCAGGGGTCACCCGCGGCAAATCGGCGGCCGTAGGCGGAGGGACGAGGGCGAGTCCAGTAATGCGCATCAGTGCCGAAGATGGCCGCAAATCCGACTCGCCAGCGCAAGGGGCGAAAGCGGTTTTTTCCGGTCCGCTTCAGAGCGCCGAGATGACGTGAGCGTTAGCAAGGGGTTGACGGCAACGCGCCAGGTCAGCACTTCAAACAAATGTTTGTTTCAATCGCCAACCGCGCCCGGCCTTCGGTCGCGGAGCTCGGCCCGGCCAAAGCCGCGTTGATCGCCGCCGGCATCGAAGAGTTCGCTGAACGCGGCATCGAGGGCGCGCGGGTCCGCCAAATCGCTGCACGCAGCGGCCAAAATATCGCGGCGATCAGCTATCATTTCGGCGGTAAGGAGGGCTTGTATCACGCCATTGCCGACCGGCTGACGCTCCATCTGGGAGCCAAACTCCAACCGAACTGGGAAGAAGCAGACGCATTGCTCGCCGACCCCGGCGCCGCCGTGGCCGCCTGCGCGGATAGCATTCGCAGCATTCTTTTCGCGTTCATCGATACCTTGGTCGCGACCGAGCAAACGCGTTCCGCCACGTTGATCATGCTCCGCGAGCAACAGAATCCCTCGCCGGTCTTCGAGCTGATGTTTTCCCGCGTGATCGGCCCGATGCACGAGCGCATCACCCACCTCCTCGCCCACGTCTGGTCGCAGCCGATCAACGACCTGCTCATCGCGCGCGCCCACGCCATCGTCGGCCAAGTCCTCGTTTTCCGCGCGGCCCGCGCGACCATTCTGCGCCGCACCGGCTGGAGCAGCATTGGCCCTCAAGAAATCGTCACGGTTCGCGCCGCCCTCCAAGCCAACCTCCACGCCCTCCTCTCACCGCCTCCCGCTTCCTCATGAAAAAGCGATTTATTCCCGTCGTCCTCCTCGTGGCCGCCGCCGTCGCCGGTGCGCTCTGGTGGCAGCAACGCTCGCGTGATGCTGCCGCCGACTCCCGCACCTTTCACGGTAATGTCGACATCCGCGACGTCGGCCTCGCTTTCCGCGTGGGCGGCCGCGTCGCCGAGATTGCCGTGCAGGAGGGCGACACCGTGGCGCCCGGGCAGCTCATTGCCCGCCTCGACGACGAACCGTATCGCTGGCAACTCCACTCCGCCCAAGCCGCCGTCGACCAGGCTCGGGCCAACTCCGATCGCCTTCGCGCCGGTTTCCGTCCGGAAGAAATCGCGCAGGCCGAGGCCACTCTCGCCGCCCGCCAAGCCACGTTGCAACGCGCCGTGAGAGACTTTGCCCGCGCCCGCCAGCTCCGCACCACCGACGCCAATACCCCCCAGGCACTCGACCAAGCCGAATCCGTTTCCGCCGAAGCCGCCGCCCAGCTGAAAGTCGCCCGCGCCAACCTCGACTTGTTAAAGGCCGGCAACCGCGCCGAAGACATCGCCGGCGCCCAAGCTCAACTCGCCCAAGCCGAGGCCCGTCTCGCTGAGCTTAAGCTAAACCTCGCCGACACCACACTGGTCGCGCCGTCGACGGGCACCATTCTCACGCGCGCCATCGAGCCCGGTGCGATGGTCGGCGCGGGACAGACGGCGTTCACGCTCACCCTCACCGATCGCACATGGGTGCGCGCCTATGTGGCAGAACCGCAGCTCGGGCTCATCCACCCCGGCCAACGCGTTTCCGTTTACACGGATTCCCGCGACCAACCCTACGCCGGCCAAATCGGTTTCATTTCGCCCACCGCCGAGTTCACGCCGAAGAACGTCGAAACCGCCGACCTGCGCAGCGCCCTCGTTTTCCGCTTCCGGGTCATCCTCGACGCCAGCGACCAAGGCTTGCGCCAAGGCATGCCCGTCTCGGTGGTGCCCGACGAAAACGAAGCCCGTTAACATTCCTGTCCCGCCGTGTCCGCAGCGCCTCCGATTCTCGCCTTGGCCGGCCTCGCCAAACGTTTTCACGGCGAGACCCGCGAGGCGTTGCAACCGCTCACCGCGTCGCTCCCCGCCGGCCTCTTTCTGGGTCTGGTCGGTCCCGACGGCGCCGGCAAAACCACCTTGCTTCGTCTCATCGCCGGTCTGCTCAAACCCACCGCCGGTCGGGTGACCATCGCCGGTCTCGACCCGACCAAAGACAGCGCGCGCACCCGCGAAATCGTGGGCTACATGCCGCAAAAATTCGGGCTCTACGAAGACCTCAGCGTCATCGAGAATCTCACCCTCCACGCCGACTTGCGCCAGGTGGTCGGCGACGCCCGCACCAAGTCATTCGCGGACCTGTTGCGCTTCACCGATCTCGACCGCTTTCAGTCCCGCCGCGCCGGCGCGCTCTCCGGTGGCATGAAGCAAAAACTCGGCCTCGCCTGCGCCCTGCTCGCGAAACCGAAGCTCCTGCTCCTCGACGAACCCAGCGTCGGCGTCGATCCCATTTCCCGCCGCGAACTTTGGCGCATGGTGCAGGATCTCGTGGCCGAGGGCATGGCCGTCATCTGGAGCACCGCCTATCTCGACGAGGCCGAGCACTGCCAATCGGTGCTCCTGCTAAACCATGGCGAACTCCTTTTTTCCGGGCCGCCGGGCGAGCTCACGCAGCGGGCCCATGATCGCACCTTTCGTCTCACCGGACTGGTCGGCCAACGGCGCCGCACCCTCGCCAAGCTGCTCGACGATGCTCACGTTTCCGACGGCGTGATCGAGGGCGCCGCGCTCCGCGTCGTGCTACGCGAGGGCGCCAAGCAAGACGACCTGCGGCCGCTCCTGCCCGACTCGGCCGTGATCGATCCCGTCGCGCCCCGTTTCGAAGACGCCTTCATCGATCTGCTCGGCGGTGGCCCGGGCGGCACCTCCGTCCTCGCCACCCGCATGGCGGAAAAACAGCCCGACCAAAACCAGCCCATGGTCGAGGCGCGCCACCTGACCAAACGATTCGGCGACTTCGTGGCCACGAGCGATGTGAGTTTTACCATCCGCCCCGGCGAAATCTTCGGCCTGCTCGGCCCCAACGGTGCCGGCAAATCGACGACATTTAAAATGATGTGCGGCCTGTTGCGACCCACCGACGGCGAGGCGCTCGTCACGGGGCTCAGTCTCGAACACGCCGGCGGACGCGCCCGTCAACGCATCGGCTACATGGCGCAAAAGTTCTCGCTCTACGGCTCGCTCAGCGTCGGCCAGAACCTCGATTTCTTTGCCGGCGTCTACGGCCTCACCGGACCGGCCAAGCGCGACCGCATCAAGCTCATGGTCGAACTCTTCGAGCTTGAGCCTCGCCTCAACGCCTCGCCTGACAGTCTGCCGCTCGGTTTCAAACAACGCCTCGCGCTCGCCTGCGCCGTGATGCACGAGCCCGACATCCTTTTCCTCGACGAGCCCACCTCGGGCGTCGACCCCGTGACCCGGCGCGAATTCTGGACGCACATCTACGGCCTCACCGCCAAGGGCGTCACGATCATGGTCACCACGCACTTCATGGATGAAGCCGAATACTGCGACCGCATCGGCCTCATCTCCCACGGCGAACTCATCGCGCTGGGCCCGCCCGACGACCTGAAAAAGAACGCCGTCACCCCGGAGCAACCGCACCCCAGCATGGAAGACGCCTTCATCGAGCTCATCACGCGGCGGCGCAAGGAACGCGAAAGGAGCGCCGCATGATCTCCTTCCGTCGGGTTCGCGCCCTGATCGTCAAAGAGGTGAAGCAAATCACCCGTGACCCGAGCAGCCTGCTTATCGCCGGCGTGCTGCCGCTGGTGCTGTTGTTTATTTTTGGATACGCGGTCTCCCTTGACTCCGAGCATGTGCCTATCGGCGTCGTGATCGAGCAACCCAGCGCCGAGGCCAACGATTTCGCCAGTGCCTTCAGCGGCTCACCGTATTTCGACGTCAGTCTCGGCACCGACGCCCGCGCGATGGAGCGACAACTGGTCACCGGTGGGTTGCGCGGCGTGGTCACGCTGCGAGCCGACTTTGCCCAACGTCTCGATCAACCGGGAGCCATCGCACCCGTGCAAGTGATCACCGACGGATCGAGTCCGCAGGTCGCTTCATTCGTGGAAAACTACGCGCGCGGCGCCTGGGCCAGTTGGCAACTGCAACGGCGCTACGAATCCGGAGCGACGAGCGGCGGCCCGCTGATTACCGTTGAGCCGCGCATCTGGTTCAATCCCGCCGGCGTGAGCCGCTACTTCCTCGTGCCCGGCGCCATCTCGATCATCATGACGCTCGTCGGCGCGCTGCTCACGGCGCTGGTCATCGCCCGCGAGTGGGAACGCGGCACGATGGAGGCGCTGCTGGCCTCGCCGGTCACCCGCATCGAGATGCTGCTCGGCAAAGTCATCCCCTACTACGCCCTCGGTCTGCTGTCGTTTATCGGATGTGTGGCCGTGGCGATTTTCCTCTTTCACGTGCCGCTGCGCGGTAGCTTCGGCGCGCTGCTGTTGCTCACCTCGATCTTCCTGCTCGGTGCGCTGGGCCTCGGCCTCACGATCTCGGCGGCCACGCGCAACCAGTTCCTCGCTTCGCAGGCCGCCCTCAACGCCGCGTTCCTGCCGGCCTTCATGTTGTCCGGTTTCCTCTTCGAGATTCGCAGCATGCCGGGATGGATCCAGGCCATCACCCACGTGCTGCCCGCCCGCTACTTTGTGGGCGGACTCCAGACCATCTTCCTCGCCGGCGATGTTTGGCCGGTGCTTTGGCCCAAGCTCGGGGCGCTCGCCCTCATGGCGACCCTCCTGCTCGCCCTCACCGCCAAGAACCTCGTCCGCCGGCTCGACGCATGAACGCGCGCATCATCGCTCTGGTCCGAAAGGAGTTTCTCGCCCTCGTGCGCGACAAGCGCAGCCGGATGATTCTGATCATGCCGCCGCTGATGCAGCTCGTGATCTTCGCCTTCGCCATTACGTTGGAGGTGAAAAACAACACCCTCACAATCTTCAATGAGGACAACGGCGCGCACTCCGCCGAGTTGATCAACCGTCTCACCCACATCGGTGCGTTCTCGGAACTGCGTTACGCTTTTGACGGGGCCGCGATGCAGGCCGATATCGACGGCCAGAGCAGTCTCGTCGCGCTGCATATTCCGTCGGACTTTTCCGCCCGCCTCGAACGGCACGAACCCGTCGCCGTGCAAGCCATCGTGGACGGCCGTCGCTCCAACAGCGGCCAGATCGCCCTCGGTTACCTCAACCAAATCATCGTCGCCTATGGCGCGGAGCTCGTGCCGGCGAGCGTGCGGCGCGGTGCCGCCGGCTCCGAAATCGTCGTGCGGCACTGGTTCAACCCCAACCTGCGCTACCTCTGGTTCACCATCCCCGCGCTCACCATGATCCTGACGACCTTGATCACGATGATCGTCACCGCCCTCTCGGTGGCGCGCGAACGCGAGCTGGGCACCTTCGACCAACTGCTGGTCTCACCGCTCTCCCCCGGCCAAATCCTGCTCGGCAAAGCCATCCCCGCCTACCTCGTCGCGATCGCCGAAGGCTCCGTGATCGTGATCGTCGGCACCCTGATCTATGGGGTGCCGTTTCGCGGGTCGCTCCTCCTCTTTTATCTGAGCCTGTCGTCCTACCTGATTTCACTCGTCGGCATTGGGCTGTTCATTTCATCGCTTTGCAAAACGCAGCAGCAGGCCATCCTCGGCGTATTCAGCTTTTTGTTACCCGCCATCCTGCTTTCGGGTTACGCCACGCCCGTGGACAACATGCCGCGCTGGCTGCAATTCGCCACACTCACCAATCCGATGCGCCACTTCTTCGTCGTCGCCAAAGGCGAATTCCTCAAAGCGCTGGAACCCGCCGCAGTGTGGGCCAGCACCTGGCCGATGCTCCTCATCGCCGCCTTCACCCTGACCGCCGCCTACTGGCTCTTCCGCCACAAACTCGATTGATCATGCGCTCCTGTTTCACTTTCGCGCCCCTCGCTCTCGCCACACTGGCCGGTTGTGTCGTCGGCCCCACCTATCAGGCGCCCGTCGCCGCCGATGCGCCCGCCGGCTTTTACGGTCCGGCCGTCGTGGCCAATCCCACCCCGCTTCCATCCGACGGAGCCTGGTGGAAAGCGTTCCACGATCCCGTGCTCGATGGTTTGATCGGCGAGGCCGTCGCCGCCAATCCCAACCTGCACGCCGCCGCCGCCCGCGTGCGGGAAGCGCGCGCCCGCCGCAACGCCGCCGTCGGCACGTTCCAACCCAGTCTCAACGTCACGGGTGGCGTTAACCGGCAGAGCTTCAGCCTGAACGGACTCACGCCCGTGTCGGATGGCAGCAACCCCAACCTGCCGCTCCCGGCGCGCGACAATACCCTCTACAAAGCCGGCTTCGACGCCGCTTGGGAAATCGACCTCTTCGGCGCCAACCGCCGCGCCACCGAACAGGTTAACGCCCAAACCGAGGCCGCGACGTTCACCTTTGCCGACGCCCTTGACAGCCTCATCGCCGAAACCGCCCGCGCCTATCTCGATGCGCGACTCGCGGCCCGCCGACTGGATCTGTTGGACGACAACATGGCCCTGCGGCGGCGCACGCTCGGCATCGTGCAAGATCGGTTCAACGCCGGCACCGTAACCGAACTCGACGCCAGCCGTGCACAACGAGCCTTGCTCGAACTCCAGGCCCAGCGCCCAGGCTTGGCGAGCGTCCGGGACGGCGCG
>CAXBDS010000084.1:0-19798 GCA_963974355.1 uncultured Opitutaceae bacterium | reverse complement strand
GATGCCCTCGCCGGCATCCCACGGCGCGTAGGTGAGTTCGAAAACAGCGCGGATCGGTCCGTTGGCCAACACCCGCCACGCGCCCCAGTTGTGGGAGGTGTGGAGCACGCCATCCCGCCAGACGCCAGTGCCACCCGCGCCCCGTCCGGAGCCTGCCGAATAAAAGTCCAAGCCTTCGCCGGTATCCGTGTGATAGGCGTCATGGCCTTTCAAATACCAGCGGTCGATGATCGGATAGCGCACGCGTTTCGCCCACACGTCGACGCCACTGCCGATCATCCGGCTCTTCCCGGCCGCCGGCGTGTCGAGACCGGGTCCATAAATGCGATAGGCGATGCGGTCGCTCTCGAAGCCAAAATCATCCAGCCGCTCGGGCACATAGCGCGCCGAGACCCGAGCCGGCCACGGGGCGACCGGATCGGCCGTGGTCTCGACGGTGAAGCTCGCCTCCTTTTCGTCCGCCGCGAAGTCATGTTGCCAGACAAGGTCGTCGTAGAGCGCGGCGCGGTCATCGGGATTGAAATTCGTCACCTGCGCAGGAATCAGCTCACCCGTGCGGTTATCGCGCACGACGACGTGATCCAGCAATACATCCGGCAAGCGCGCCCGCACTTCGGCGAAGGCCAGCACGACCGATTCGGCGGGACGGGCCCCCGCGTAGTCGTGGGTTACCTTGACGGAAAACGAAGCGGCCGCCCCCGCCAGGGGGAACGCGAGAAAGCACCAAACCAACTTACGGGGTATCATGAGGAAAGGGGTGGGGAAAAATCAGCGCGCGAGCCAGCCACCATCAACCGGCAGCACGATGCCGTGCACGTAATTCGCGGCGGACGACGCCAAGAAGACGGTCGCGCCCCCGAGATCGGCGGCCTCACCCCACCGACCGGCCGGGATGCGTTCGAGAATGGCGTTGTGCCGCACGGGATCGGCCCGCAAGGCGGCGGTGTTATCCGTCGCGATATAACCGGGCGCGAGCGCGTTGACGTTGATTTTGAGCGGCGCGAGTTCGTTGGCCATCGCACGGGTCAGCCCGAGCAGGCCGCTCTTTGCCGCCGTGTAGGAAACGACGCGGATGCCGCCCTGAAACGAAAGCAGCGATGCGACGTTGATGATCTTGCCCGGCTTCCCCTCCGCCACGAGCGCCGCGGCAAAACGCCGCGCCAGCCGGAAGCAGGCGCGTAGGTTCACGTTTAGAATTTCGTCCCACGCGTCATCGGTAAACTCCAGCAAAGGCGCGCGACGGATGAGGCCGGCGTTGTTGACCAGGATATCCGCCCCGCCCCAAGCCTTGGTCACGGCCCCCATCACGGTCGCCGGGGCGTCATCCTGACCGAGATCACACCGGATCACCAAGGCCCGACGACCGTGGGCTTCGACCGCCGCAACCGTCGCGGAACAGTCCCCGCGCGCGACGAGCGCCACATCTGCACCGGCTTGCGCCAAGGCGGCGGCCATGGCAGCGCCGATGCCGCGCGACGCACCGGTCACGATGGCCCGGTGGCCGGATAGATCGAAGGGAGAAGCGGGCGCTGATGTTGTCATGATTGGTTCAATACAAGGAGGCGATGGGCGCGGGGTTCATATCCGCGAAATCCTGGTTTTCGCCGCCCATGCCCCAGACAAACGCGTAGTTCGACGTCCCGGCGCCGGCGTGAATCGACCACGATGGCGAAACGACCACCTCGAGGTTCCGCATCACAAGATGACGGGTCGCGGCAGGCTCACCCATGAGATGGATCACCGCGTTTTCATCGACCAACTCACAGTAGCAATACACCTCGCTGCGGCGCAGATGGGTGTGCGGCGGCAAGGTGTTCCACACGCTGCCGGTCGCGAGCGCGGTCAATCCCATCGTGAGCTGACAGGTCTCGACGACACCCGGAGCAAAATACTTGTAAAGCGTGCGGCGGTTGGAGGTTTCCGGAGCCCCGAGTTCGACCGGGGTGACGTTGGCATGCGCCACGTGCTTGACCGGGTAGGACGCGTGCGCGGGATAGCTCAGCAGATAATAGCGGGCCGGGGTCCCGGCTGCGCGGGAGGTGAACGTCACCTGCTCCGCGCCTCGCCCGACGTAGAGGCCGTCCCGCGGAGCCATCTCGAACGACTGGCCATCGACGACGATCTCGCCGGAACCGCCGAGGTTGATGATTCCCAGCTCACGGCGGGCACAAAACGAGCCCGAGCCCAACAACCCGGGAGCCATCAAGTCGAGCGCCTCGGTCGTGGGCACCGCGCCGCCGATGACGGTGCGGTCGACCTCCCAATACGCGAGTTCCGTCCGGCCGGACTGGAACAACTCCCCCAATAAAAAGCGGCGGCGCAACTCGGCCGGATCGCCGGGCAGGTCGTGTGGATGAACGGATGGCAGGATTTGCATGGAAAAAGCAGACCGGGGCGTCGTGCGGCGACCGTGCCGCAGGGCGCCCCGGTGGTGAAAAAACGAACGGATGGAACTAGAACGTGCCTTTGACCCCCACCGCAAACTGCACGCCGAATTCTTCGGCTTGGTAGGTGCTGGCATATTTCGGCGTGTCGTCACCGTAACGCAGCATTTCCTGCGGGGTGTTAAGCACGTTGCGGGCGTTGGCGAAGACCGCGAACTTCTTGCTGAACTTGTATTCAAAGTTCAAATCCAGGTAGAGGCGGTCGGCGTAGTATTCCGCCGCGCCAGGCGCGAACGTCTGGAAGCTGCGGAACTGCTCGCCGCGGTAGTTCCACTTCACCATCGAGCTGAACTTCTTGTTGGCGTAGGAGAAGCCGAAGTTGCTGGTCTTCTCGATGAAGCCTGAGAAGTCGGCCGAGGCGCCGCCCTCAAGATTCAGGAACGTGCCATTGGCGAAGACCGAGAAGTCCTTGAAAACGCCCGGCAGGAAGACGAGCTGCTGCATGTAGTTGAACTCCCAACCGGTGACCGTGGCATCGCCGGAGTTAACCGTCGTCGAGAGACGATAACCGAGATACTGCGGGTCGAGATTGTAGACGGCGAGATCGGCTTGGTCGACGAGCTTCACCACCGAGCCAAAGAAGCCATCGATCTCTTTCTGGAAGATGCCGAGCGAAAGCACACCGGCGGGCTTGAAGTAATACTCGATCGACACGTCGAAGTTATCGGCTTCGTAAGGCTTCAGACCGGTGTTGCGCACCGTGATGTCGCCACCGGGTTCGCCGGCCGGAGCGGTATCATCGGTATCGATGACGGTGCCGGGCAGAATGTTGTCGAACTCGGGACGCCCCAGAGTCTTCGCATAGGCTGCCCGCAACACCAGATTTTCGCTGAGGTTATAGGTGAGGTGCAGGCTGGGATAGTAGCCGTCGTAGGTGGCCGAGGACTTCGCGGCGCGGCGTTGGTATTGGAGCCGACGCTGTTGGTAGACATCGGTCGTGATCAGGTTGCCGTTGGCATCGAGGATCGCATCCTCCTCATAAAGGAAGCCCACGCCGTCGAGATCCGTCTTTTCGAAGCGCACGCCGCCGAGCACCGCCAAACGATTCTCCAGGAACTTGGCCTGGCCCTGCAGGTAGACGGAGTTGATCGTTTCCTTCAGGTGGTAGTCGTTTTGCACGCGGTTCTGCCAGTTGTTCACGTTGGCCCGGAAATAGGACGGGTTGGCCAAGAAGTGCTGATAGACGGCGGAGTTGTTGATCCACTGCGGCGTCGGCTGACCAAAGAACGGATCTTGGTTGGCGTAGATCGTGTCGACGAACGGCGCGGCGCTGTCGTCGGCGGATTCAGCCACGCCATCCGGTCCAAGATAATCGTAGTCATCCTGACGACGGATGATGTCGCGCTCCTGGGTGCGGGAGCTCAGGCCTGCCTTCAGTTCGAGCGGGATCGCGAGCGCGTCGAGGGTCTTCGTGAGGTCAACATGACCACCGGCAAATTCATCCCACGAATCGAACTGCTGAGAGCGCACGCTGCGGAGGTTGAACGCGGACTGCTGGGTCCAATCCACCTCGGCTCCGGAACGCACCACGGAGATGCTACCGGGCTTGAACTCCTCGATGTCGGAATGCGAAACGGTGACGTTGCGGAGGCGCGTGTTCACGCCGGAGAAATAGCCGTTGTCGACGTCGCGATACTTGTTGCTCGCGTAGGAGTAGAAAATGCCGGCCTCCACCTTCAGCTCGGGACCGAAATACTTGAAGTCGAGGTTGGCGTGGTTCGTCGCGCCGAACTTGTTGCGGAACGACGAGCCACCCGTGACTTCTCCGGCGCCGCTGCGACCGTTGGTGTAAGTGCCCGAGAAATCGGTGGCGTTGCTGCCGGCGTTGACGTTGAGATTACGGTTACCGAAGAAGCTGTCGTAGTCGTTCCACTGATACCCGAAACTCAGCACGCCATGATCGGTGACTTTCCAATCGGCGTTGACGCCGAAAGACTGCCGCAGGGTCTCCTTTGGACCGTCCTGGATCGTGTAGGTGCGCAGGTAAGGAGTCGACGAGGTCGCGCCGCCGCCGGTGGTCTGCCACGTGTTGCGGGAGCGGTGTTGCTCGTTGAACTGATCGGAGCGCAACGCATTGGCCACGATACCGAAGGTCGAGCTGAAGGGCTCGGCGTAGGAAATGTCGAAGCCGGGTCGAATCTTGCGGCTGGACTCGGTGTTAGGACCGGGCGTTTCGCCGAAGGTCATGTCCTCGCTGTTGATGCTGAGGTAGGCGCGATATTTGATTTCGCGGCTGTCACGCTCGAAGGCGTTTTTGCTGATCAGGTTCACCGAACCGCCGAGCGAATCGGCGGGCATGGAGGGTGTCGGCACCTTCACCACTTCGATGCGGGCGACGTTGTTCATCGACACCTGCTCGAATTCAAAGGTGCGGCTCGCGCCCGACGAGGCGGCGCTGGCCATGCGATTGCCATCCACGTTCACCGAGGTGAACTCGGCGCCGAAACCGCGCACGGACACGGTGCGCACGTCGGCGGCCACGTAATCGACCGAAACACCAGGCAGGTATTTCAGAAACTCACCGGGGTTGCCTTCCGTGACGTCGCCGAAAGCGTCGGCCGCAATGACGGTTTTGAGGTTCGAGGCGAAACGTTGCTCGTTGACCGCGATAGCGGCGCCGTCCTGTTCGGTCGCTTCGACATTAAACGCTTCGAGCACGATGGTTTCACCGTCAGCTCCGGTCGTGGTGCCGGCCCGGGAAGCATTGGTGAGCACGACGTTGGCGACCGCGGTCTCACCGGACGCCACCGTCACGGAAACGGTCTTGGGATCGAGGCCGGTGAAGAAAAACTCGAGCGACGTCTCTCCTGCCGGCAGGCCGGAAATCGAAAAGTCGCCATATTCGTTGGTAAAGGCGACCTTGTTGGAAGACGGAACGGTGACACGGGCGTTATTGAGCGTGCGGCCCGTCAAAGCGTTGGTCACGCGACCGGACACCGATCCGGTGTTGCTCTGCGCGTGAGCGGCGACTGGCAGGAGCGCCAGCGCGAATACAAACAGGGATACTGAAGCGTGGCGCAGGGAATGAAACGGACGGAATCCGTTCATGAGCGCACGGGGCAAGACAGCGTTCATAGGTAGCAGGGGTTGTGAGGGGTGAGAATCTTTGAGGGCCGCCGTTGGGGGAGTTGGCCGCAAAGAAGTTCAATAATGAACTGATACTTCGGAAATGAATATTCGGGGCGCCGTCAAGGCGAAGTAAGTTCACCTGTGATTTTGATTTCCAAATATGAACATAGTTGTTCAGCTGAGCGCCATGCCCCCCGAAGACGACGATAAGTATGTCATCCCCAACCTTCGAAATGCCTGCCGCGTTCTGAAAGCGCTGGGCCAAGAAAACCGCGGCATGAAAGTCGCCGATTTGGCGCGGCGGCTAAAGATTCCGTCGACCACCACACTTCGCATCGTGCACACCATGGTCACCGAGGGCCTACTGCGCCGGGAGGACAATTTGGTTTTCCTCGGCCCGGTGCTGATTCACTTGGGCGCGCGCACCAGTGCTGACACGGAAATACGCGAACTTGCCCAGCCGGTGCTGGAGGCATTGAGCCTGGCGACCGACGAGACCTCGCACCTCGCCCTGCCCTGCGATGATCGGTCGTTGATCGTCAGTGTTCGCGACAGCCCGCATCCGTTGCGCGCCGCGTCGAGCCCCGGCACCTTGACCGAGCTCTACTCCTCCGCCACGGGCAAGGTGTTCCTCGGGCTCCTCCACGCCGACCGCATCAAAGCGATCCTCCAACGCCACCCCCCCCGCCCTCGCACCTCCCGTTCACTCACCACGTTCGAAGAACTGACCGCCGAAGTCGCCAAGGTCCGCGACCTGGGATTCGGTATCGACGACGAGGAATTTCACCCTGGCGTGCGTTGCCTCGCCGCGCCCGTCACGGGCTCAAACGGACAGGTGGTCGCCGCCGTCGGCATCACCGCCGCCGCCGTGCGTTTCACCCGTGAGCGCATCCCGGAGATCGCCGCCCACGTGCAACGGGCGGCCCGCGACCTCTCGGCCGTGTTGGGTCACGCCGGTGGCAGTTAACCCCGGGCGGCCCAAGCCCGCCATCGGTCACCGAAGCAGATAAATCTCGGCCAACACGATTCCCGTCGCGGTGCCCTTGCCGCGCACCGTCGCGGTATAAGCCCCAGGCGGCAAGGTCACCACAAGCGCGGCGTCGGACGAGCCTTCCGTCAGCCCGAAGGTGCCGACTCGCCCGGTCGCTGCCGCCACATAAGCCTGCTCGGTGGCGTCCGCCGACCAATCGTCGTTGTCGGCCAACCATGCCGTATCCGTCCGCACCTCCAAGACAGGGTCCGCCAACACCCTCTCGACGCCAAAAGCCCCCAGACTTGGTCCGACGGCGCGGATCAAAACCGTGCTCGCCGTATCCCCGCCCAACACAAACCCCATCACCAATACGCTGTCCCCCGTGCCCACCTCCGCGCGAGTGGCCAGATTGACCAGCTCCCCCGCCCCGCCCAGCGCATAGACTTCAACCAACGCATTGCCGGCCGCGTCGTGCCCCGTGACCGGCAACGTTGCCGCGCCCTCCGCGTCGAACAACAGCGCCGCATCCGCGCTCCCCGCATCCAACGCAAACGCCCCCACCTCCCGCGCCGCCGTCGCGACCGCGACACCGCCGTCGCCCGCGTTCCACTGGTCATTGCTCGCCCGCTCCGTGCCGTCCTGCACCACCACCAAACGCGGATCGGCCAATACGCCCCCCACCCCGAAATTCGCCAACGTCGGCCCCACCGCCCGGGCCAAAATGCGCACGTGCCCCACCGTAACCACGCCGGGGATCACCTGCGCCTGCCCGAGTCCTACCCGCGCCCGGGACGACACATTGATCAGCCGTCCCGGCACCCCGGCCTCCGTCACGCTCAGGGTCGCCGGCGTGCTGGTCGCCACCCCAAAACGGTTCTCAACGCGCACCGAATACGTCCCCGCGTCCCCGAAGGAGGCGTTCGTGAGCCGCAAACGCGGGCCTGTCGCCCCCGCGATCACGACACCGTCATGCCACCATGAATACGTCGGCGTCGGAGCCGCCTCCACCCGCACCCGCAGCTCGGCCACCGCGCCCGGAGCCACGCTCAACCCGACCGGCGCGCTGATGATCGCCGGCGCGATCGGGTGCCACGGCCCGAGCGCGACCCCATCCAAATCCGGCGTGGAGACAAACGCATGATAACCCGCGGCCAAGATGCGTTGCGCCGCCGCCAAGGCCGCCGCCGGATCGGCCGGATCCGCATAGTCCAAGACAAACACCTCCAAACCCGCGGCCGCCTCGCGCTCCATGATGGCCACGAGTTGCGCCGTCTCGCTCGGGTTGGCCGCCACATAACGCAGGGCCGCGAAGTCATAAGCCGCATAGACCGACTCGACCATCATGCCCTCGACGTCCGCCCGGATCGACGGCACCGTATCGAACCCGCGATTCACGATAATGGGACGATCAGGAAACGTCGCATGCAGTCGATGGATCAGCGCGATCAGGCCCGACCGTTGCGCCTCAATCTCGGCGGCCGTCGCCTCGCTTTCAATGCTATCAAGTGTATCCAGAAAAAACCCACCGTAGCCCTTGGACACCGCATCGAGTGCGACCGTATCGACCAAAAAGGTCGCCCAACGCCCATCCCGCAAATCGGTGAGATCGGAATTCCAGATCGGGTTCTTGCCCCGCAACGGGAGCCCCAGCGCGAGGGCCTCGGCCCTCCGCGGCGCAGTGGGCCCGAGTTCCCCCACGCTCAAATACGCATAGACCACCGTGCCCGCCGCCTTCGCCGCCGCCAAGTCGACGTTGGATTCGGGGTGAACCACCGCGCGCGGGTGGGACGTTAAAATATCCATCGGCACGTCAACCGCGTAATCGACGTAAAAGGCCTGTGGCGTAAACGCCCCTCGTGCCACGCCCGCCACCGCCAGCACCACCGCAAGCCACGGTCCGCATCCAACGGGCAAATACCTTCGACTTCCGCAACGCATCATCGCCGCAAAGCATGATCAGGCTCGCCGCCTCAGACAAGGGATGCCCCGTGAGTATCTCTGCGTAGCAAAACCCGACCAATATGCGGACGTTTCGGCTGCTGGTTTTCAGCCCAAAACCGGGCAAGCAGCGCCAAAGCTGCGACCGTCGCGCCAAGTGGGCTCGACCAAGCTGTTGGTCTTGAAGGGCGCCAGCTGTGACCCGACCAATGAATTGATGTGGAGCAACCGCACCGCGAGTCCGCCCAAATCCCTCGAGCACTCGCCGAAGCCCGCAATCGCTCCCGTCGTCCCCTCGCAAGCGAGGGAAACAAATTCCGGCCGTTGCCCCCGTCTGCCCACCGTGTCCCGCAACATACCGTTCACCGCGTCGCCATTGCCGATCACCAGATCGGGCTGATGCTCCGCGATCCATGCGTCCAGGCGCTCCAGTGCTCGGTGCCGATCACCGGCCCCGGAGGGAATCTCACAGACCGTCCGAATCGCCCGGCCGGGTTGCCGTGATTCCAGGTAACGAAAGACGCCCTGCACCTGCAGATCCGAATAAACCTGATGCGCGCCCATCAACTGCACCAATCCGATTCGCCGCAACCCGTGCCGCGTCGCACGGGTCCACAGCTGCGACAGGGCTTTCGTGAAATCGATCATGGCCGCGCCGACCGGAAAATTCGGCACCGTAGGCCCGCAATGCACCGTCGAAAAATCATCGACGGGAAAACCGCCGAGCGACGCGTTGGTCTGAAATCCAGCCATCACGACGAGCTTGATCGCCCGCGTGCGCAGCACTGATCCCACCGACGCACTCTCCCGGAAATCCTCGAAGCAGAACCGTTCCAACGCGTAGCCCAACGGCTGGGCCTGGTCCTCGGCGCCCGCGAAGTAGCGATCGGTGATCCGCGTCCGCCGCGCTTCGACAAAGGCCAGCGCCTCACCAGAACGCGTCCGGTGTTTTTGCCAACGCAACGCGGCGATCCGCGAGAGCGTCGGATCCAGCGTGTAGTTCAATCGTTCCACCGCCTCGAGCACGCGTTGCCGAGTCGAGGCCGCGACCACGAAGTCGCCCCGCAAGACACGGGACACCGTCGATTTGTTGACGCCCGCGAGCTGCGCGACGTCTTGCTGATTCGCTCGAAGTTTCATCAAAAACAAGCCCCGGCCGGAAAGTCCGTCTCCCGGCGGTTACGCTGACTATCATGCGGCCTACCCCAGGTCGAAAAAGCCCAAAGGCCCTCGTCCCTCGAAACGTAACGTTCGTCCCTAAGGAACCTTCCCTAGGGACGAACAAAACAAATCTCGGTCCGACGCGGTTCGGCCGACCGCGACAGGCTCTAGCGACGACGGAAGGTGCCCGATCCGGCCAACGCGTCATCCGCCTGCCAGACTGGCATCCACGTAAGATTTACCCGTCCCTTGGTCTCCGGATCGCGATCGGTGAGGCCCACATTAACGCGCACTTCCCGCCAGTCTTCGCCCGCTTTCTGATCGAGGTAAGCCTTCGGCACCGCGATTTCGACTGCGTAGCCATGCGGCGTTAAACGCGCCACCTGCTGCGTGCCCTCCGGCAGACGATTGGCACCGTTCACCCGCGTATCCGCCGCGTTTTCGGCCGGCACGAGCGTGAACGCGAGGTCGGGCCAACGCCCGACTTTGACGTTGCGCGTTGCCGCCGGACGCGCGTCGAGCGCCACCGTGATGCTGTCCTGCGCATTGGCGCGATCACCGGCCTTGGTGTAGCGCGCATCGTCGGTTACTTCGACGCCCACGTACAGGAAGTCCGCGTCCGCCGCGACCCCGAAACGGAAGTCGCTGTCGGCCTGGCCCCGCCACTCCCGGCCGTTTCCGGTCGCGCCCGCGCCACCAGCGAAGTGGTGCGGCAGATCAGGCCAATCGCGGAGGTCACCATCCACCTTGATGGTGGCCGTCTGGACTGATCGCGCCTGCACCGCGGCGATGGTCTCGGTGCCGTCAAAGTTGAAGGTCTCGTCGTCGAGTTTGAACGACAGCGTCCAGTCCACCTCGGCGATGACCCCTTCCCCGACGTCGGGGGCGGCGTCGCTAAACGGGTAGTCCACCATGACGACTTCGTTCGGCGGCACGGCGAGGGTTTGGTCCCGCTGACCCTTGAAGCGGGTGTTGGCGGTTTGGCGGAGGGAAAGTTTCAGTTCGACCGGCAAATCCGTGTCGTTGCTGAAACGCAGGCTGCTCCGACCGCCTTTGAAGTGGTCGCCTTCGAAGACAATCGGCTGCAAGGCGATCGAGTTGTCGTCGATCAATTTGGCCTGCAGTTCCTCCGTGCGCTCGGTGCGCACGTCTTCCGGCCAGATGCCTTCGAGCAACAGATTGGCCAGGATCGGCCCCTCGTCGGTCATCGTGGCCCACATCACGTGGTCGAACTCACCAAACCGCGGTCCGCGCAGCGGGCTCGCGCCCCCGGTCGTCGCCAGCGTGTAGTAGTTGGCGTCGTTGCGCACGTCCTTCACGTAGCGGTGATGGTGCCCGGCGAAGACCGTGTGCTTGCGGCCGGCGAGGAGGGCCTCGACTTGCGGCCAAAGGTTTTGATCGGGAAAATTCCACAGCGGCGTGTGCGTGAAGACCAGAGTCCAGCGTGGATTCGGGTGCTTCGCCAGCACGCCCGCGAACCAGTCGACCTGCTCCTGGGTCATGTGGTGCGGCCGGCCCGCGTCATTCGAGTTGAGCTGGATGAACAGCACGTCGCGATAGATGAAGTGATAATAGCTCGGCCCGAAGCGCTCCTTCCATACCTCGCCCATCACGGGATTCGTGTAGTCGTGGTTGCCCGCCACATAGAAAAACGGCATCTGAAGTTTGGATACAAAGCCCTCGAACTCGTCCCACTCGACCTTCAGTTCCGCCCGATCCTCGGTGTAACCTTGGATGAGGTCGCCCACCGACATCACGAACTCCGGCTGGAGCCAGTTCAGTTTTTTGAAGGCGTCGGGCAATACCCCGGGCCGGGCCGCGGCAGTGTTGTCGGTGATGATCGCAAACTGGAAGTTGGTCGGATCGTTATTGAGATCGAGGCTGGTCCACGGGTGTTTGCCGTCGGCCGGATTGATGACGATGGTCGGAATCTCACGGCCGGGATTGGCCGGAATCTCGTCGTTGTGCCCCGAGTGGGCGCGAACGACGGCGCCGGTGGCCGAGAGGCCGAGCAGCAGCGAAAAACAGAAGCGGAGTTGGTTCATGACGAAAAAGCGGAATTGAGGAGCGCAGATAAAAACGGAGACGGAAAAGATTCACCCGCCCGGCCGAAACCGGGCGGGTGAACCGGACAACCCAAATTCAGGGCAACTGGTAGATCTCAAGCAGGACCACGCCCTGCGGCTGGGCGGGCGCGGTCACCACTGCGGTGTAGACCCCCGGATCGAGCGTCACGACCAGAGCGGCATCCTGACTGCCGGCGGCGAACGGGAACGCGCCCACGGCTTTCGCCGCGGCGTTGAGCAGGCTCAGCGTGCCGGCGTCGGACCAATTATCGTTGGTCAGGATCGTCGTGCCCGCCGCGTCGAACACCGCCAAAACGGGATCCGATACGTGATGCCCGACGTCGGCCGACAGCGCCGCCAGCGCGGGCCCGGCCGCCCGGATCAAGACCTGCGCCGGCTTGCCGCCTTGCACCACGAAACCCGTGATCAACGGTTCGCCTTCGACGCCGACGAATGCGCGGGTCGAGAGGTTCACCAGACGAGCCGGGGCCAACGCGGGGGCATCGGCCGCAGTGATCGGAGAGGAAGACGCCGCCGTGACGGCGCCGGCCGGCGAACTTTCGGCCGTCGCCGCACCGGGCGCGGCGTAAGGCGAACCGTCAACCTGCCGTCCGGGCGAGGCGATGCGGAACGCACCGCCGGTCGCTTCAAGATGCAGGGTCAACGCGCCCGAAGGATCGGGATGGCGCGTGATGGCCATGGCTTGGTTGCCCATATCGGCCTCGTAGATGAACTCCGCCACGCGGAAGCCCTCGGCGTTGAGGAGCTCGACCGTGGTGTCCTGATTGCGCTGCAGGTCGAGGCCGTTGGCACGCGCCGTGCCATCGGGATTCGAAGCGCCCTGCACGATCGCACCACCGAAGACGGTATCACGCGCGGCGAGCGTTTCGGCCGTGGCGCGACCGAAGATGACGACGCCCCCCTGGTCGTTCACCAGCGTATCGGCCGGGAACGTATGCACCACTTCGGGCGGCGCGACGCCGCGGGTCTCGCTGACCCGAAGCTGCCAGCCCGACATGTCGACCGCGAAGCCAGAGAGGTTGACCAGCTCGATGAACTTGTCACCGACCACCTCTTCGAGGACGCCGTTGAGATTCTGATCCGAACCCGTGCCGACCACCATCGGCATGACCTCGCTGATCACGACGTTGAACGGATTGGGTTCAACGTCTTCCACGCCCAGAACGGCGAGGGCCGGCAAAATATCCGGACCGGAACGCACCACGATGCGCACCGAGCGCTCGCCATCGAGCAGACCGTCATTGAACGCACCGATGGCAAACGTCGCGGACGTCGCGCCGCCGGGGATCGTTAGCGAGGTCGCCCCCAGCGTGATTTCGTCGGGTTCGACCACACCGTCGACATCGAGCGTGAAACCGTTGCTCTCGATCTCGACGACGAGACCACGGTCGGGCGCGGGGCTCGCCAACGTGACGGTCGCGGTCGCGGCCTGCTCACCGGCGTCCTCCCGGATCGTCTCGTGATCAATGGTCAGACCGAGCGTGTTTTCCGGGACGAAGTATGGCTCGCCGTTGGGCAGCGTGCCGGGGGAATAGGCGCGGTTGCCCGATCCCGCGATCGTCGAATGAACGGAAAGCGGGGCGCCGATCTCGCCGGTGGTGCGGTGGATGGAACCGCCGCGGGGATCGATCGGGAAGATGTCGCCGTCGATCAGCAGGTCGACGGTCTCGATGAAACCACCGAGCGTAGCGACCAACGTGGCCACTTCGGGACGGTTGGTGTTGAACGCCAGCAAACCGGACGAAGCCGTTTGCACCGTCGCGCCCCCGAACACGCCGGTGGGATTGCCGCCACCGAAGACGACGAGGGCGCGGCCCCCACCGATCACGGAACCCTCGGGAAATTCGTGCCGCACGCCGAGATCGTCCGAGATCGTCCAACCGGTGATATCCACGGGAAAATCCTCGAAGTTGACGATCTCGACGAAGGCATCGCCACCGCTGCTGCGCAGGCCATCACCGTTGGCGTCACCCACGATGTCGAAGTCCGTGACGCCGGGCACGATATTCATGATTTCCATCATCACGACGCGCGGCTGAGGGGTATTGTTTTCCACCCGAAACCGCAGGCGACGCGTGGCAAAATTCGGCGCGGAGAAATCGGCTTCGATGACCTTGGTGCCGGTGTATTGACCGTCCTGCACGATGTTGAACGGCACGTTTAACGTTGTCGCGCCGGCCGGCACGGTGACCGTGGCCGGCAAATCTGTCGTGGAGCGCAACAGATACGACCCGCTGATCGCCACCTCGAGACCGCCGGCGGGCGCCGGCTGCGAGAGGGTCAAGTCGAGCGAGGTCGGCACCGTCCCGCCCACCTCGGGCTCGACGTAACGGGCTTGAGCGACGACGGCGTTGATGTCGTTGCCGCCGCGTTGGCCGATGACACGCAGATTATCAACGTAGTAGTCTTCCGCATCGGCGTTGGAGTTGAACGTCAGCCGGACGTCGAGGGTCGAGCCGGCAAAAAGCACATCCCAACTGAAGTCGGCGAACTCGGGCACCAGACGCGGATCGGTGTTGGCGGTAAGCGTGTTCTCATCGCCGACGAAGTATCGGCCGGTGTCGTTGGTGCCGGTGCTGCGAAAGCCGCCGATATTGATCCATTCGCCGCCGTCGAGACGCACCTCGACGAGCATGGTGTTGTTGGGTTCGAAACCGGCCCCGCCTTCGGCCACGGCCAGCACGAGCTGCACGTTACCGAGATCGCGGATGTCGATGCCGGTCCAGGTCAGCCGACCTTCCTGGGCGAGCAAGTCGGTCACGGTGGACGTGAAGTTGGTGGCGTTGTCGATGTCGCGGGCCCCGAAGAGCCAGTCACCATCGATGGTGCCGCCGGAAGCCACGGTGCCGTTGGAGAATTCCTGCCGCCGCGCGAAGAAATCGGCTTCGCCATTGTCGGCGCCGTTTTCCACGAGGTAGCGGGAGCCGGCGCCATCCGTTTCAAAGCTGTCTTGAAAGGCCGTCACAGGAGTGCCCTGGCCGAAGGCGGATGCCGCGCAGGCGCCGCCGAAGAGAAGGATGCCGGAGAGCCGCGCGAGGCGGCGGGGCAGAGTCGATGCGTTGTTCATGAGATGCGCCGGGAAGAAGGTGGACGTCAGAAGTTCCATTTGATGCCGCCGGTGTAGATGGGATTGGTGTAGCGAACGGAGACCACGCGATCGCGGGTGCCTTGGTAGCTCACGAGGGGCTCGTTGGTGAGGTTGCTGCCCTCAAAGAAGAGCTGGATGCCGTGGCTGAATCGGTAGCGGGCGATGAAATCGACGCGGTCGAATTCATCGACGTAGGTGTCGAGGGCATTGGCCGCTTCGCCGAGCACGGCGAGATCGTTGATTGTCGTGCCGCCTCGCACGCTGTCGAGGTAGCTGCCGCGGCGGTTGAAGCTGAGGCGGGCGAAGAACGGGCCCTGTTCATACGCGAGCGACAGATTGACGGTGCTATCCGGTTGGCGGAAGAGCGGCACCGTTTCGCCGAGGCGCTCCTGCGTCACCAACTCGACCTCGGAGTCAAACGCGGCGTAGTTGGCGTTGACGGAGAGATGCGACAGGATGCTGGGCAGGAAATCCAGTTGGCGCTCAAACGAGACCTCGAAGCCGCTCAGCTCCCCTTCCCCGGCGTTGACCGTCTGGGTAAAGGTGTAGGGGGAGACGTTGCGGCCGTCGCTGCGATAGCGCTGGGAGTAGATGAGGGTCTCGTCGTTCGGTCCCACCTCCCGGCGCACCTCGGTGTAGATCGGGCCGTCGAGTTCCTTCAGGAAGCCGGCGATCGAGAACACGCCGAGCGGCTGGAAGTAGTATTCGAACGAGATGTCGTAGTTGGTGGACTCCCATGGCTGCAGATCGAAATTCGGCAGGGTCACGTTTGTGCCAAAAAGCGGACCGCTGATGCCCGGCACCTCGCGCGGCACCAGATCCGTGAAGGTGGGCCGCGAAATCGTCTCCGTGACCGACGCGCGAAACACCAGGTTTTCGCCGATATTCCGGCGCACGTGCAGAGCCGGAAGCCAGTCGTCATAGTCCCGCTTGGTCGTCACCAAATCGGAGAAGAAGTCGCGATCGAGAAAGCGCCAGTAGGCGGGCGAAATAAACTGCCCGTCATCGGTGCGAGTCACCAGACGCAGGTTGGAAAACTCGTTCGCGGTGTGCTCGAAGCGCACGCCCGCGATGATCTGCCACCGCCCGATATCGAAGGTCTGCATGAAGTAGGCCGCCAGCACATCTTCGGTCGCCGCATAGTTGGTCGTGATCGCGTCGGTGAAGTTGCCGTTCAACTCACTCGGCAGCTGACCAAAGGTCACGCCGCCGCTGGCCGGATCGCGCAGGAACGCGAGGGTCGCTTTGTCGTCGAACTGCGGACCGTAGGTGTAGTCGTCACCGAAATTGGACGTGAATCCATCAAGCTCGCCGCCGAAGAACGCGGCATCCGAAAGACGCAGCCGGTTATCGGCATAAAGCGCGTCGTCAAACGCGCCCAGCGGGCTGCTGTAGTCGTTGTTGTTGACCTCGTAGTCCTTGTCCCGGAAGTCGACCGCCGCGCCGAAATCCGTGACCATCGCGAGGCCGAAGAGCTCATACGCGTAGTCCGCGTCGAATTCAAAACCGTCCCGCTCGTCACTCGAATGGGAGCGGTCGTAGTAGGGTCCCGCCGCGCTGTCCTCAGAGATCGAATACAAGTCCGGATCGAGCGGCGCCGAGGGATCGGGGGATACGATGATCGGCCGGTCCGGGTCTCCGCCCGACAGGGGCGTGACGAGGATGCCGGCGCCGGCCAGGGTGATGCCGCGGGTTTCGCGGTCCTTCTGCGCGTCGGAAACGTAGTATTTCCAATCAAGGTTGAGCTGGTCGAAGAAGAGGTGCTTGCCGCCGATCTGGTAGCTGAAGATTTCGTCGTTCGTGATCGAATTCCGGAAGCTCCGATTCACCGTCGCCCCCCAGCGGGAATAGGTGTATTGATTGAGAACCGGATCGTAGACGATGTCGCCCAGCGCGATGGCTTCCGCGTAAGTCAGCGATCCCTGCGTGGGATCGATGGTATTGATGCGGTCGATGTTGAATTGATCGTTCGGATCGAGACCGAGCTCGGCCAGAATCGCCGGCGTAAGACGGCGGGCGCCGGAGTAGGTATTCGTATCACCCGTCCGGGCCGCGCGACCGAACTCCTGGCTCGTCTCGTCGTCGTCAAAGTTATTGAGCGAGCCGGCGACAAAGAACTGGTGATAGTCGTTGAGCTTGAACTCGAGTCGGCCGCTCAGGCCCGTGCGCTCCCGCGTGATCCGAAAATCGCGCAGATCAGACTGATTGAGCACGAATCCGAGGATAGGATCTCCCTGCAACAACGGGGCCGGTGAGGGATCCCACGCGGCCGTGAGGGTCTCGGACCCCCGATTGTCCTCCGAGGTGTTGAACGAAACCTGGACGCCGATGGCCTGCTCCGCTCCGAGCCAGGAAAGATCTTGGCCGTCGAATACGTCGCCGTATGTCGCGCTGAACCGATAGCTCGGATCGTCAGCGATATCATGCTGTGTGAAAGCCGCTTCAACCGAGCCGTAGCGCTCCCCGCGGTCCAGCGCGCTGCGGGTGATGAGATTCACCGTGCCGCCGATCGTGCCGGCTTTCTGATTGGGCAGCCACGTCTTGGAAACTTCGATACGCTCGAGCTGATCGACGGTCACGATATTCAAGCTGGTGCGGCGACCGTCCTCCTCCGGTGTCGCCACCTCGACGCCATCGAGCGTCACGTTGCTGAGCTGGGGATCCGCGCCGCGAATGATCACAAATGTGCCTTCGCCCTGGCTGTCCTGCACCGTCACGCCCGGCACCCGTTGCAATGCTTCGGCGGCGTTGCGGTCTACGAATTGCCCGATGGCATCCGACGAAATCGCGTTGGTCAGATTTGACGCGGAGCGCTGGATATTTTGCGCCTTCGCCTGTCCGAGGACTGCTCCGGTAACGCGAAAGGCATCCATCTTGACGACGGCGTCGCTGGAATAATTGAAGTCGACGGTCACCGCTTCGTCCGGTGCGGAGATCGAAACGGGACGCGTGAGCGTAGGATACCCCTGCGCGCGCAGCGTCAGCTGGAACTCCCCCACCCCTACGTCCGAAAAGGAGTAAAATCCGCCGCGCCGCGTGTATTGCGAGGCGCCCGATGAATCAAGGGTCAGTTGGGCGCCCTCAATGAAGAGCCCATAATTTTCGTCTGAAACATAGCCCGTGATGGTCGCCGCCGAGGCCGAAGCCACGAACGAGCCCAAGGCGAGCAGAAGAGAGGCGCCGCGCCGACGGGCGGGACAAGGAATCCGAGGTATCATGTCAGGTTTGGTCGAGTTCAACTGGAACATCAGAACCACAGGCGGTGTCCCACCGGCCCGGGTTCCGCCAGCCCGCAACCGCCGCATTCCGTTGCGCAAACGCAAACGTGACCTCGTCGAAACAGACGTCACGCAACAGACACCTCACCCCGCCCGAAAAGGGGGCGGTGCCTGCGTAGTTGTTTTTCAGCTACGCCAAATCGAACTCAACCAGCACCGGACGATGGTCACTTACCATCGCCCGCACCACCTCACAACGAGGAGCGCAGGCGCGCGGCGGCAGGAAAACGTAGTCGAGCAGACGCGCCGGCAGGACCGAAGGGAATGACTTCCCGCGACGCGGGTGCTGCGTGTAGGGTGCAAGATCGTTGAGATGGCGCCACAAGGCCGCGGTCACGTCCCCGGCTCCGCTCGGCGTGTTGAGGTCCCCGCACACGATCGGCAGCATCGGCCACTGCCCGCCGTGGGCCGCCCGCTTGTCGCGCAGGAAATCGAGCAGCCGGTCCAGTTGCCGAAACCGGTGCGCCCGCGAGCGGTAGTGCAGATGCAGGTTCACCAGCGGCAAGAGCGCGCCTTCGAGGGCGATCTCCGAAAACAAAAAGCCCTTTTCGCCCACCCGCTTCTGTCCGAATACCACGGTTTCGGACGAGACGATCGGATAACGGGAAAGCACCGCGTTGCCGTAGGCGAGATTGATGATCCCTTCCCGACGATTGTGCACCCCGAATGCAGAATGGTTGAGCTCAGTGTGCTCGCGCAGGTATTCGAGCTGATCGAAATTCCCCGCCCAGCGCGAACGCTGGTCAATCTCCTGCAGGGCCACGATGTCGGGGTTCAAGCGCCGCAGAAGCGCCGCAATCCGTTGTAAATTACGCTGCAGCCCCACCTTGGTGGTTAAGCCTTGGATCGGATTGAGTCCCCGCCCGTGCGCGATGTTGAGAGAAACGATGCGCACCCGCGCCATAGCTCTCCACCAAACGCGACCGCCGGGACGACGCCAAGGGCCTTTTCATCGCCCCCATCGGAGCCGGGCCGGGCCGACCGTCGCGCCCATGTCCCGATCGGCCAAACGAAGCGTGAAATTGCCCGTTCGCCGACAACCTGCCACGAGGCGGCAAACCAGTATTGACAGCGCAATTTTGGCCGGTGACGTTCTCCGACCCTTACGGCGGCCATAGCTCAGTTGGTTAGAGCACTAGATTGTGATTCTAGGGGTCGCGGGTTCGAATCCCGTTGGCCGCCCCATTTTAAGGAACCCGTAAGGCTCGGTGGCTCCGTCTCCCTGTGCTCGGCTGCATCAGACTCGACGAGGTCGCTTCCATTCCGATAACCGTCTCCCATTGAGGCGCCCTCGGCGCACGCCACCCAAATCAGGGCTTCCGCACTTCGCCCGGCGGGGTGTTCTTCACCTCGTCCGTGTGGCGAATGTCCCGGCCCCGGGCGAGATAGATCATCTCCTCGGCGATGTTCGACGCATGGTCCGCGATCCGCTCGAGGGACTTGGCGATAAACATCAGCTCCAACGAGCGATTCAGGGTCGCGGGGCGCGACACCATCAAGCCGGTGAATTCTTTGTAGAGCCGGCGATTGATCTCATCGACCTCGGCATCGCGTTTGCACACGTCCATCGCCTTGGAATCGTCTTCCTGCAAAAAGCACTCCAAGGCCGCGCGCAGCATCTCGATGGCGATGCTCGCCATGCGCGGCAGGTCCACAAACGGCCCTTCCGGTCGATCTGCCGCCAAACGCACCACCCGACGGGCAATGTTGGTCGTCTCGTCGCCCACCCGCTCCAAATCGTGCGCGGCCTTCATGCCGAC
>CAXBDS010000083.1:0-20052 GCA_963974355.1 uncultured Opitutaceae bacterium | reverse complement strand
CGACAGATCACGGGAGTCGACGATGAACCGCACCGTCGGGTGCCGTGCCACGATGGCGTTCACCGCATCGACCAACTCCGCGTTCCAAAAGCCCGGCACCTGTTGGTTGATGACCACGACGTCCGACGTCGTCGCGGACTGCTCAACCCGTTTTAACAACAGTGCAACGTCCGCCATCTGCAGCGTGTGCCCGCCCCCGAAATCGAAGCGCTCCATCTCCTGCCCCTGCCGGTAGGGCTTCGCGTAGACCAAGGTGCGCCAGCCCGCCGGCGCCGGCATGAGGTTGTCGCCCGCCAGGCCCGCCTGCGTGAGTTGTCGGCGCAACTCCGCGCCAAACAGGTCATCGCCCACCATGCCGATGACCGTCACGGTCCCGACCCCGAGCGCCGAAAGATTGGCGGCCACATTGCCGGCCCCGCCCGGCGAATAGCGCTGCAACTCCACCCGCCGCACCGGCAGACCGGTCTCGATCGAGCGCTCGTCGATGTTCGCATCAAGATTCCAATAGGCATCGAGGCAAAGATCCCCGACCACGGAGACGCGAGCCGTCGGCAGTCGGGCGATCAATTGGTCCAGCCAGGGGGATTCGGCGGGGAAAGAAGGGTGCTGGAGTTTCATGGGCAAGCGCGACGGTGACGCCGCACCGCGCAGGCCCCAAGGTTTCGGCCTGACATTTGGCACAAAGTTGTCATGACAACTTGACTGATGTGCGCGCTGACCAAACACGCCGTGGTTTTTCAGAAGCTGCACGCGGCCCTGCAGCACGGCGACTACCGGCCCGGGGATCGCCTGCCGAGCGAGATCGCCCTCGCGCGCAAGCTGCGGGTGTCGCGCCCGACCGTCGCTCACGCGTTGCGCGAGTTGCAACAACGCGGCTTGATCGAACGCCACGTGGGCGCGGGCACCTTCGTGCGAGCCCCGGAAGTGGCGACCGCCGGCTTCCTCGGGCTGATGGCCGACGGCCTCGGCGCCACCGAGATCATGGACCCACTGGCGGCGGAAATTTCGGCGGCGGCCCAAGCGGCGGGTTGGAGTGTGTTGCGCGGCCCGGCGGTGGCTGACCGCCCGGCTGACGAAATCGCCCGTGAGTGGCGGCAGCGGGGCGTGGCCGGCGTGTTCTTCGCGCCGATCGAGCACCATCCCGTGCGCGCCGCGCTCAACCGTGCCATCGCCGAACGCCTCGAACATCACGGCATCGCGGTGGTCTTGCTCGATCGCGACCTCGGCGAATTTCCCGAACGCAGCCACCTCGATCTCGTTTCCATCGACGACTTCTTTGCCGGCTTCGAACTCGCCGAACATTTGCTGGATCGTGGTGCGCGGCGGCTTTTGTTTCTCGCGCGGCCCGCCTACCCCGCCACGACGGACCTGCGCCTCGCCGGCGCGCGGACCGCGGTCGAGCGCACGAAAGGCGCGAGTTTGAATTTTGCGGTCGGCGCACCCACCGACGAGGCGTTCGTGCGGCGCAGCCTTGTCCGCCCGGTGATTAATGGGATCATCTGCTCCAACGACTCCACGGCCGCCGAACTCATGCAGACCTTGCACGCCCAAGGCCGCGCCCTGCCCGGCGAGATCATGGTCACCGGTTTTGACGACCTGCGCTTTGCCAAGTTGTTGACCCCATCGCTCACGACGATGCGTCAGCCCTGCGATCGCCTCGGCCACGTGGCGATGGACACCATGGCCTCGCGCCTGCGCGACCGCCACGCCCCCGCCCGCCGCGTGTTGGTGCGGGCCGAACTGGTGCCCCGCAAGTCGACCGCGCGCCCCGTCGCGAAGGACTGACGCACGGCCGACTGGCGGGGACGAGATCAGTAGGAGGTCACGTCGAGGACCGGGTCGTTGCTCGTGCCACTGTTGTCGCTCGAATAGTATTGCACGAGGGAACTGCTGCTACCTTCCACCGCGATCGAGAACGTGCCGTTGCCAGTAATCAGGCTTGTGACATCGAGTTCGATCCAGGCTTCGGCCGCGACGTTGCTGGCGGAATCCGCCACGGTGCCCACCGTGGGCTGATTGTTCCAGTTGAGGCTGCCTTCGGCCCAACTGGTATCCGTCACCTGCAGCGCGGACGTGGTCCCAGACTGGGTGGCTTTGCATTTCAGCTTGAGGGTCGCGCCAGTCACGGTGCCGACGCCGGTCACGGTGAACTTGAGGAAGGTGCGGCGATCATTCGTTGCGTCCATCACGTTGAGCACCGTGTTGCTCCCATAGTTGGAGGTGGGTGAAGCCTGGTTCACGTAGGTGTCGGCCCCGGGGGCAAAAGAATCGGTGGTGGTAGCAACGGTCGGCGTGGCGGAGACCTCGGCCGAATAGACCGATTCGTTGGCATAATCGTCGACCGCCGTGACCACGTAGTAGTAGGTCGTGCCACCGGAAACCGCCGTGTCGTCATAGTCCGAACTGGTGAGCATCGACATCGTGATCTCAGTATAGGGTCCTCCCGTGCCGGTCGATCGGTAGACAAGGTAACCGGCTAGGTCCGACTCACTGCTGTCGGTCCAATCCAGTGCCACCTCGGCGGTCAATCCGCTGGCCGACAGGCCCGTCGGCGCATCGGGCGCCAAAAACACTTCATCGGCCCAATCATTGAAATCTTCCAGGGTCGAATCCCAAGCGGGCGCCACGCCCCCGGCGGTCCCGTCTTTGAACTCGTTCTCCCACGGCTCGATGTAACGCATGCCCAGGGCCATGGCCTGTGTGAAGACCGTTGTATAGTCGCCATTTTCGAAGCGGCTGTCCTTGCAGGTCCACACCACGGGGCCGTCAGACACAGTGGCGCCCACCGTCGTCGGCCAGGTGGGTTCCGTGGAACCACTGGTGCCGCCGGTGGTGACGAGATAACGATAACGCCCGGTCAGCGGCGGACTGGTCGGCATACGATAGGTCGGGTTCGCGGTCGAATAGGCCGTGCTGGGCGCCCAGGCGCCGTCATAGGATTTGCCGATCACCTGACCGTAAATGTCACCGGGAAAGTCGTCGAGCACGTCAACCAGGTCGGGTTGGTAGGAGGTCTTGCCGGAGATCCACCACATCGCCGCGCCCACGCGTTGATCCAAGGACGTGTCGTCCCAGAGATCGTTGATGATGGTTTCCGGCACGGTGGCACTGCCGTTCACTTCATGCACCTCAAAGGCCAGCGCTTTGTTGGTGAAGGCCTCGGCGAAATTCACCGCGTTTTCGATCGAGGCGTCGATCCACTTCTGATCGGTGTAACCCGCACTCACAAAGGTCGGCATGTCGACGCCCTGCAGGTGACCTTCGACACCGTTGGCGGTCATCTGGGAAACATAGACGAGTTTCAACGTGGAGTCAGAACCGTATTCGGCTGCCAAGGCGTCCGCCAGTTCCTCCAACTCCGCCAGCACCGTGGTGTCCCAAATCAGAGGCAACCTGTAGCCCGAGACGCCGCGAAACGTGTAGCTGATATAGGGTGCCCCCAGCCCGCCGCTGCCGATCGAATCGGTCAGCCAAGCCGGGCTGCCGGTGCCGCCGGCGTAGACCGCGAGGGACCAGCTCTTACCTTCGGCTTGGGCGGCACTCACCTGCGCGTCGATCACCGAGAAATCAAACGAATCATCGGTGGCTTCAATGTCCGACCAAGACGCACGCACCAACACGCCGCGCAGGTTGTCATTGTCGTAGATACCGCTGGATGTGGCGCCTGAGGAGGAAAACACTCCGGTGGGTTTTTCCACCGCCGCGGCGGTCAAGGCAGTGGCAAACGCCAGCGCGCAGACGGCGCGCCAACGGGAAGTCCGTGGGTTGGGACAGTTCATATTCTGGGGGGTTGGGGTTACACCGCCAGGTTGTCCGGCGGCTTGCGCACACTCGAGCAAGGGGAGTCGCCGCCTCAACCGCCGTGTAGGTTTACACCTTGACCTGAATAATCCCCGTTCTGATCCGACGATTTCCCGCTCTGGCGAGTTCAACGATTAAACCTAAACCGCTTTTGCCGGGGCGCCTTCATTGGCATCCATTGACCGTCACCCCGTCACCCCTCTAGTTAAACCCGCCCACCTCATGTTCTTGTCCTTCGCTCCTTGTCGCGCCCTCGCCGGGCTTGTTCTGGTGCTGTCCACCGCCACCGTAACGACCGCCAAATCGTGGGTTCTGCAAGATGACGCCACCCGAGTGGAATTCGACGACGCAACCGGCCTGATGGCCGTCACGCAGCGGACCACGCAGCAGCGTTGGCAACAACGGCCCGCCGGCACCGCCTTCAACGTCGATCACGTCACCGCCGACCCCGGCCGTCTGGTCGTCGCACTGACCGGACCGTTTGCGATGGAGATGACGCTCACACTTTCGACTGCCTCCGACCTTGAGGTCACCCTGACCGCGGACCCGGCGACGCCGCTCGCGGAGCCCCTGGCGTTTCCCGGTCCGTTCACCACGCCGGCGGCCGACTGGAATCTCGTTTTCCCCGAGGCCGAGGGTATGCTCATTCCGATCGAGCAGGTCGACACCGTGCTGCGCGGCCGCGAACCGATTTCCGTCTACGATATGAGCGGCTTGTTGATGCCGTGGATCGGCGTGACCGACGGGTCGCTCAAGTCGGGCTATATGATGATCTTGGATACGGCGTTCGACGTGTCCGTTAGTCTGAACGGCCGCGGCGGCGCGCCCGCCCCGCAACCGTTGTGGGAAGCGGAGCTCGGCCGCTTTGGCTATGCCCGCAGCCTGCGCTACCACTTCTTCTCCGCCGGCGGCTACGTCGCGCAGGCCAAGCACTACCGCGACTACGTGCAACGCACGCGGGAGTTCAGCACCTTGCGCGAACGCGCGCTGACTCGCCCCGCCATCGACCGGCTCGTCGGCGCCGTGCACGTCTACACCTGGGACGACGGGCGCACGCTCGCGCTCGCCCAAGAGATGAAAGCCGCCGGCATCGACCGGGCCTGGATTGGCTGGGACCCCAATCACCCGCCCTACCCGAAACCCGGTTACAGCCAGGGCTTGACCGAGCTCGGCTTCCTGGCGGGCGTCTACGACCTCTACCGCGACATCTACAGCGACACCGAGTATGCGGAACGCACCGCCGAGCGACCGGAATTGAAGGACCTCTGGCTCCATCGCTACGACTACCATGGCCTGTTCGAGGACCTCGTGGCCCGCAATGCCGACAACACCCCCATGGCCATGGTGCGCAGCTCCGACGTGAATCTCATGCGCTACTGGGTGTGCACCGCGGCCATGCTGCCCCACGTGCCGGACCGCATCACCAAGGAACTGGCAGTGTATCCGCACGAGTCGGTGTTTCTCGACGTGACGCTGGCGGCCGGTCCCATCGAATGTTTCTCGCCGCTGCACCCGATGACTCACCGACAGGACGCCGCCGCCCGGGTCGAGATTCACCGCTACATGGCGGAGGACCTCGGTCTCGTCGTCGGTTCCGAAGCAGGGGCCGACTATGGCGCGGCTCACACCGAGTTCATGCACGGTCTCGTTTCGATGCACAAATACTTCGGTGATCGCCGGGGCCCCGGCGGACGACGCGATGACAGCTCACCCACCTACCGCGGCGACTGGTCCGACACCGCCCGCCCGAGTATGATGTTGGGGGAACACGAGCCGACGGATGTCTACTGGCAGATTGGCCTCAACCCCGCCTACCGCGTGCCCCTCTACGAGCTGGTCTACCACGACGCCACCGTCCCCTCCTGGCGTTGGAACGACAACAGCCACAAGCAACCGACCACGTGGGCGCGTAAGGACCTCTTCAACGCCCTTTACGCCAACGCCCCCCAGTGGAATCTCGACCAAGGCACGTGGGACCGCCTGCGCGACAAGTTCGTGGCCAGCTTCAAAACCCTCAACCCGGTTCTCCGCGCCGTCGGCTACGACGAAATGACGGACCATCGTTTCCTCAACGCCGACCGTTCGCTGCAAGAGTCCTGCTTCTCATCCGGCGCCCGCATTCTGGTCAATTTCAGTTCTGCCGCGATCAACCACGATGGCGTCGACGTCCCCGCCGAGGGCTTCGTGATGCTGCCGCCCTCCCCTTGATGCCATCCTTCCGTTCCCCCTCCGCATGAAACTGTTCGCCGGCAAAACCCGGGACACTCGGCACATGGTGGTGCTCGCCGCCATGGCCGGCGGCTTCAGCACCGTCGAGCTGATCACCAACAACCTCATCCCGCTCACATGCCGGCACTTCACGGACAACGCATTCATCATCGCCGCCATCCTCGCGAGCAACCGTCTCTTCGGTTTCGTCGTGCAGCCCTACGTGTGTTGGAAAAGTGACTACATCAACACGCGCTTCGGCCGACGCCGCCCGTTTTTCCTGGTCGGGCTGCCCCTCACCATCATTTCGATGCTGGCGGTCGGGCTTCTACCGGTGCTGATCACCGGTGACGCGCGCCACACCATCGGCGCCCTCGCCGTCGTGGTCATTGCCAACATCTTCATGCAGGCGGTCGTCGACGTGAATTGGGGCAGCCTGGAACCGCTCTACGCCGACACTTTCAACCAAGAGCAGCTGGGCCGCGCCAGTTCGATCCGCCAGATCGCCACGCAATCTGCCAACTTCCTTATGGTGACGTGGGTCCTCGGCTGGGCCGACAAAAACGAACTCTACCCCTACGCCTTCGCCGCCTGCTGCGTCTTCGCGTCGCTCATGCTGATGATCTTCGTCATCCGCGAGAAGCCGCTCACCGCCCCGCCGCCGCCCGCCCGCTACCGGCCCATCGCCCACCTCAGCCTGCTCTTTCGCAGCCGCGATCACCTGAAGCTCGCTTTCGTCTGCGGGGCCAACCTCGTCCTGCCCGCCGCGTTGTTTTTGTTCACCCCGCTCTACGTCACCGACACCCTCGGCCTGAGCAAAGGTGAACTCGGCCTCGCCCAGGTCGCCGGTCCTTTCCTCACCATCGGACTCGCCTTTCCCGTCGGCATCCTCGTCGACACCTACGGCCCCAAGGGCGTCATGGCCGCCGGCTTCGGCTGCTATGCCATCGCCTTCGCCGGCCTCGCTTTCTGGGTGCAGGGATTCTGGTCGCTCTTTGCATGCATGACTTTCTTTGGCGTCGCCCAAGTCGTCGCCCTCATGCCCATGACCGCGATGGTCTTTCAATACGCCGGCCAAAGCGAACGCGGCCAACTCTTCGGCATCATCCAGTTCACCCGCGCCTTCTCCGCCTTCGCCATTTCGCTCATTCTCGGCACGGCCGTGCAGAGCTTCGACTCCTACGATCCGACGCCCTTCCGCAGTCCCGACGTGAAGGATGTCGACGGTTTCGCGCAACGCCTCACGCAGCCCGCCCAACCGCTGGAGCACTACGTCGCCGCTCACCTCAGCGGTCGCACCCTCAGCCTACTCGCGACGCCGGAGTCCGACCCCGCCGCCGCGCGGGTGGCACTCACCGCCGATCTTAATCGCGTCGTCTTCGGTTCGTCGTTGTCCGGCGCCACCTCGCTCGAGGGCATCGCGCTCTCCGCCCAAAGCCAAAAGCTGCTGGACCGCGCGCCCACCGTCGGCGACGACCTCGCGGTGCTCAATCGCTCGCTGCTACAGGATCTGTTTCCGGTCGAGCTGTCGCGGAAGATCAACTACCGCCTGCCCTACTTCATTGGCCTGGGCCTCGCGCTCTTCGCCATCGGCGTCGCCCTCGCGACCCGCCGCGGTCAATTCGCGCGCACCCTCCACGACACCCCCGCGCCCGACGCGGCCTAGTCTTAAGCCCTTTCACCATGTCCGACGCGTACGACCAACTCCTGCAAACCCGCCCGGAACTGAAGGCCTGCCTGCCCACGATTCGTGAGGCCGGAAAGATCCTCGCCGACTGCTATGCCGGCGGCGGACGCGTCTACTTGTGCGGCAACGGCGGCAGCGCCTCCGATTGCGAACACTGGGCCGGCGAACTCCTCAAAGGTTTTTACTCGAAACGCCCCATCAAGGCCCCGCCCGGCCGTCGCCTGCCCGCCGGGCTCCGAGACCTGCAAGGCGGTCTGCCGGCGATCCCGCTCACCGGCTTCCTGTCGCTGCGCACCGCCGTCGCCAACGACATGAGCGCCGAGCTGGAATACGCCCAACTGATCTGGGCCCTCGGTCGCCCAGGCGACGTGCTCATCGGCATCAGCACCTCCGGCAAGGCCCGCAACGTCTTCCTCGCCGCCCAGGCCGCGGAGCTGAAAGGCCTGCAGGTCATCGGCCTCTCGGGCGCCCACGGCGGCATCTTGCGCAAAGTGGCGCGGCCCTGTATCCGCGTCCCCGCGACGCAAACGCACCTCATCCAGGAACTGCATCTCTCCATCTATCACACCCTGTGCATTGCCCTGGAAAATCAGTTCTTTCCCGCCGCCACCGCTTAAGACTCCGCCCCACCACCGCCCCCTTACCCTACCCCGATGAAACGCCGTCGCTCCGCCCTGTTCGTTCTCGCGCTCGGACTACTCTTCGCGCCCACCCCGTCCGCGCAGGCCCAGCCCGCCGGTCGGCCGCCACTCAGCCTGAGCCCTTGGCTCGATCCTGACACCGCGCCGGCCGGCATGCAGTATCACACCTTCCCCAGTAAACGCGTCGGCGGCGACGTGAGCTATGCCCTCTATTTACCTCCCGGTTACGACGAAAACCCCACCCAACGCTACCCGGTGGTCTACTGGTTGCACGGCCGAGGCGGCTATCAATCGGGTGCCAGCCTGTTCGCGCGCCTGGCCGATGAGGCCTTCGCCGCCGGCAAGGCTCCCGCCATGATTGTGGTGGGTGTAAACGGTCGGCGCATCGGCAGTTGGGTCGACACCTTTGACGGCCAGTCGCCGGTGCAATCCGTCATGATCGAAGAGTTGATTCCTCACATCGACGCGACCTACCGCACGATCGCCGACCGCGCGGGCCGCGCCATCGAAGGTTTCTCCATGGGCGGAGCCGGCGCCCCCAAGATCGGGTTCAAGTATCCCGAGCTCTTCGGCACCGTGGGCATCATTTCCGGCGCGCTGCACGACTTCGAAAGCTACTCCACCCGCGGCACCGCGTTGCAGGACATTTATGGCGGCGATCGCGACTACTTTGAGGCGAACTCACCGTGGCAGGTGGTTCGCGCAAATGCCGACGCCATCCGCGGCCGCACGCATGTGCGCGTCGCCGTTGGCGATCAGGACCAACTCCAGGAGGCCAACACCGCCTACCATCAATTGCTGGACGAGTTGCACATCGTCCACGGCTTCACGGTGGTGCCCGGCGCGACCCACAACCCGCGCCAAGTCTACACCGGCCTCGGCGACGACACGTGGGTGTTTTACAACGAGTCTTTCGCTTCCGCGTCGCCGGCAAAACCCTGAGCCGTCCGTCAGTGCCCTGCCCGCTCCGTCGTTCACGACTACGATCAGACTGGCTCGATGTGGCGGTGATTTTGACCGCGATGGTCACGTTCGGCGGTCAGGTCGCTTGGTGCGGCAGCAGTCCCGAGGTCCTCGTGGTCACCGACGTCGTGGCGGAAGCCGGGGAATTTTTGGTCCCGACCGAGGAGCACCCCGGCTTCTATGTTTTCCTCGGCGGCAAGGAACGCACGCTCGGTCAGCCCATCGCGGGCGAGCGGCTTCCGGCCTGGCCCCACGTGCGCGACGAACTCGAAAGCGTGCTCGCGAAGCAGCACTATCACCGCACCGATCTCGGCGGACCGAAACCCACGCTCGTCCTCGTGTGCACGTGGGGTTCCGCAAACCTGGACCTCGACACGTTTGAGGAAACCGACAACGCGACCGGCGAGACGTCGATCAACTCGGTTGTCTTCAATGCGCGCGAGTTCGCGCAGCTGACCGGTCTGACCAAGCGTTCGCGCCAACGACTCAGCCGGCAGGACCAAGACCGGCTGGCCACGGTGTTGCGGGAGGATCGGCTCTACCTGCTCGTCGCGGCTCTCGACGCGGAATCCCTCGCGCTGCGGCAGCCGAAGCTCGTCTGGCGCACGTGGATCAGCATCCCCTCTCTCCGACATTCGCTCCCGGCGGAACTAGCCACGATGCTGCGCGTCGCGGCTCCCAACTTTGGCCGGGACACCGCCCAACCGTTTTTCTGGGAAGAGACGTCGCGACGGGCCGAAGTCGAGATCGGCGAAACCACGGTGATCGGCGCGCAACCGACGGTGCCGTGACCTTCGCTCCTGAGGGCGTTCCGACAACCGCAATCGATCTCTATTCCAGGGTCCTTGCCGCGAAGTTCGCCCCTAACTTTGGTCGGGAGTTTGGCCGCGATAGCGTTCAAATCTGACCGAGCTATTAGCCCCTTTCGAGGAGCAGGGACCTGTATAGGTGAACGATTAAACCTACCTTCGGGTTGTGATCAGGCCCCCCTAGGAGGCTCACTCAAAACGCCTTCGAAGGATTATCCCACCGGTGTTGGCTGGCCCCTTTCGCGCTCGCCAAGCGCGGGCCGACACCGCTCTTTCCAACCCCCGATTACTAAAATCGCATGAGTCCCAGACCCCCGCCCTATCGAACCTTGGTTCGCCTTTATCTGGTCTCGAGCACGTTGCTGCTCGGCCCGCTCTCGCTCACCGCCCAATCGCTCGCGCCCACCGATGACTCTACCTTGGAGTCGCAGGATCACACGGTGAAACTCTCTCCGTTCACTGTCTCCGCGTCCGAAGATAATGGATACCTCGCCACCACCACGCTAGCCGGCACTCGCCTCAAAACCAGCCTGGGCGACGTTGGCGCTTCGCTCTCCGTCATCACCGCGGAATTTCTCGACGACACCGGCGTCAAGAACGTCAACGAGTTGATGACCTACACGGTCGGCACCGAAGCCGCCGGCCCCAGCGGAAACTTCACCGGTGGACAGGCCGCCGGCGCCGGTTTCAACCTTCAGGATGTTTCCAGCGTGCGCCGCCAACCCCAAAGCGCGACCCGCGTGCGCGGCATCGCTCCGGCCGATCTTACCCGGGACTACTTTCTCACCGAAATTCCCTTCGACAGCTACAACGTCGAACGCGTTGAGATCAGCCGCGGCCCCAACTCGATCCTCTTCGGCCTCGGCAGCCCCGCCGGCATCGTCAACTACGGGACGATCAAGCCGACCTTCCGGCCGCACACGTCGTTGAGCGGCTCGATCGGCAGCTTCGGTTCTTACCGCGCTTCCCTCGATTCCAACATCGTGATGAAAGACGACACCCTCGCGATTCGCGTCGCGGGCCTGCACAGCGATCAACAGTTCGAGCAGGAACCGACGTTCGAAAAGGATACGCGCGGATTCGTCGCCGCCCTCTATCGGCCGTGGAAAAACACCACCCTGCGCGCCAATTACGAGAACGGCCAAATCGACGCCAATCGCCCCAACCTGACCAGCCCCATCGACAATGTCAGCACGTGGATGAACAGCACCAGGACGGGCTGGGATGCCTCAACGCAGAACTTCTCCGCGCTACCATCCGAGATGTTTCCGCAACAGTATTTCTGGCAATGGGCCACTCTTTGGGATGCCCCCGACGCGACCGCACCCACCGGCAACGGCGTGCAGGGCCGGCGCGTGCCCAACATCGTGACCACCTCCGGCGCCAATCTCCTGCAGTGGGTCGGCGGCGCCAACCTCGCCGAGTTGCCGGGCAACAGCACCTATCGCCTCCAGGGGTTGACCGATCTCTCGCTCTACGACTTCCGGAAAAACCTCCTGGCCGGCACCACCGGCGGCGCCACGACCGACTTCGAATCGCTCTCCACCTCATGGGAGCAAAACCTGCTCGATAACCAGGCCGGCGTCGAGGTCGCTTACAACCATCAGTCGTATGCCGACACGTTCTTCAATCCCATCGGCGGACAAGAATCCTACCGCGTGCGGGTCGACACCAACACCCACTACCTGGACGGACGCGTAAACCCCAACTTCGGCCGACCATACGTGATGGCGACGCCGCAGATGAACGAGTCGGACAACACCCGCGAGAGCCTCCGGGCGACCGCGTTCTACGAACTCGACTTCAATCGTATCGCATCCGGCGGTCGCGCCCGTTGGCTCGGTCGGCACGTGCTGACCGGTCTGTTTGATCATCAGACCATTGAGCAACGCGGCCTCGATTGGCGCATGGGATGGATCGGCGCCGGCCCCGACAACCGCGTGCACGAGAACCTCAACGGCGGCCTGAACAACTTCCGTCGCCGGGTGCAGAATTTCATCTACCTCGGTCCGTCCCTCGCCACCGCGGGCAACCTCGCCGACGTCTCGATCGACGCCTTTCCGATGTCGCCGGTTTGGCAACCCGGCGCGATTTATCCGATCACCGGCTGGGACATCGCCACCCAAGCTTGGACCACGCAATCAGCGCAGGAATACGCGCAACCCATCAGCGCGACAGTCAACCGCCAAGAGATCGATTCTCAGGCGGTTGTGCTGCAAAGCTACCTCTTCAGCGACTCGCTCGTGACCATGGTTGGTTGGCGCCGGGACCAGAGTGATTCCTACCAGCTCTCCCCGATTCCCACCGATCAGGAGGGCTCCGTAATCCTCGATCAACTCGTTCCACCCGGCACGCCCACCTCCACTCTGGACGAGGATGTGCTCAGCTACAGCGCCGTGCTTCACTTGCCGTGGCAACTGCCTTTCGTCGACCGAGTCAGCCTCCACTACAGCCAGTCGGAAAACTTCCAACCGACCGAGAAGCGAGTCGATATCTTCGGCAAATCAATCACCTCCCCCAGCGGCGACTCGAAGGAATACGGCTTCACCCTTTCGCTGCTGGAAAAGAAGCTGAATCTGCGCGTGAACTGGTTCACCGCCACGGTCTCCAACGAGACCAACGCCGACGCCAGCCGACTTGCCTGGAACGACGTTATCAACCAAGCGGAATTCGTCGCCCTCAACTACCTGTATGAGGACAAAGCCGCCGGTCTCGCCACGCAGGCGCAGATCGACGGCTTCGGCCTCCCGCCCACCGCCACCCTCGACTTGCTGCAGGCCAAGTTTAACGTGCTGCCCAACGGCCAGGGCCAATGGACCTACCAGATTCCGGCCAACGCCAGCAGTGCCTCCGCCCGCGAGGCCCGCGGTTTCGAGGTCGAAGCCATCTACAACCCGACGCCGGACTGGCGTGTGGCCTTCAACCTCGGTAAACAGGAGACCATCTCCACCGGCGGCGGCGCCGACGTCTCCGAATACATCGCCAATCGCACGAGCGCGTGGGCCAGCATTGCCAATCTCCCACGCGGAGTCGGTGGCCGCCCCTTCGGCGAATGGTATGACAGCACCATCATGATTCCCTCCCGCACCGTCACCTCGCAAGACGGACGCGTCTCACCGGAGCAACGCAAGTGGAGGGCCAATCTGATCACCAATTACGATTTCCAGCACTGGGACGGTTGGGTGCACCACTTCTCCCTCGGCGGCGCCATCCGCTGGCAGGACAAGGTTGCCATCGGCTACCCCTTGATCGCCAACGCCGACGGCCAATTGGTGTCCGACATCGATCACCCGCACTTTGGCCCCTCCGAAACGAACGTCGATCTGTGGCTCTCCTTCCGGAAACCACTCACCTTCAAAAAGGCCGCCTGGACGACCAAGCTCACACTCCGGAACGTGGTGCGAAGCGATAGCCTGGTTCCCATCAGCACCCAACCCGACGGCTCCTACGCTCAGGTTCGGGTCGTAGCGCCACTGACCTGGGAACTGCGGACCACGCTCGAATTCTAGTCCGCCCGATTTAAAGGCATCTCAGCACCTCGCCGGGGTCGCGCCTACCGCCCACCCCGGCGATCTTCTGCACACATCACACCGGGTCGGACCCACCGGTGCAACGACCATCTTCTCCCGCCCCACACGGGGCGCACTGTATCCATATTTCAGGATACATTGCAGGGGGAAAGCTCCCATGGAAGGGCGCCGGGTTCGCCTCGGATAGACCGCTCCGCGGCTCGAAATCGAGCCAGCTTGACCGGACGCTAGAGCATTTTCTTCAAAACTGTAGCCCGGTTCACGGCATTGCCAAGTCGGGCTTGCCCGTCGGGCCGGCCGCGGTTGCCCCTTAGCATCGTCGCCCAAACCGTCGCACGCAACAGGCACGCCCTACCTTCCCGACAGCTACGCGTTTTATGACAATGCTCTAAAAGCCCCGGCGTCACGCTAAGCCAAACCCGGCGGGGGAACGGCGGTGCCGGCGAGAAAGGCGTCGTTCGTCTCGTGCATCCAGCCGTCGAGTCGCGTGCGCAGATCCGCCAGGATTTCCCGATACGCTGGATCGCTCACGCGATTGCAGGCTTCCTGCGGATCGAAGTAGAGATCGAAGAGCAACTCCGTGCCCAGGTCCCGATCGAACCAACCGAGCGGTTGCAACAGGTTCTTCGTCGGTCCTTCGTCACAGTTGGCCGCCTTCGGCCCGATCGGATCGAGGCGGCGGATGTATTTGTAACGGCGCGTGCGCACCGCCCGCTGGGCTTCCGATTTTTCGTGCCAGCCTTGCTCCGCAAAGAGGTGGTCCCGCACGTCGGCAACGTCACCGCGCACCAGCGGCAAGAGCGAAACACCCGCCAACCAATCCGGTTTCGGCAGCCCCAGCAATTCGACCAAGGTCGGGAAAATATCGAGGTGCGACACCATCGCATCGAGCGCCTGACCACCGTCAAATCCACCCGGCCCCCGCATCATCAGCATGACCCCGAGCCCGTGATCCGAGAGATTACACTTCATGCCCGGCCACGCGATGCCGTGATCGGTCGTGACGATGACCAACGTGTTTTCGGCGACGCCGGCCGTATCCAGTTTCGACAATACATGGCCGATCCGCGCGTCCAGCCGGCGGGCGCCTTCCTTGAAGCTCGCCATGTCGCGACGCGTTTCCGGCGTATCCGGATAGAGGGGCGGCGGCAGGGTGTAGCGTGAATCGAGGTCCGCGAGGTCGTAGGGATCGGGTTGCGAAAAGCCCGCGCCGGTCGTCGGATCCCCCTGCTTGTTGTCCCGATGAGTTTGGTCGAAACCAACCGACATGAACCACGGCTTCCCGCCCTTCGCCGCCTGGGCGATATAGTCCCCAGCGCGCGTGTGCAAATCGGGCAGGTCCTCCCCCACGTTGCGATCATTCAGGTGCACGGTGAAACCTTGCTGGTGCACCGTCGCCTTCGGCGTAACGTGTTGCACGCCGCCGATGACCGATTCGTAGCCCGCCTTCGCGAGCACGTGCGGCAGCAGATGCGTGACATCGTGCAGCGCGTAAGACCACGGCGGGTTGGCCAGCCCGTGCATGCCGCACACGTGCGGCCACTGTCCGGTCAGCAAGGCCGCCCGACTCGGTGAGCACGTCGGCGACGCGCAGAACGCCTGGCGAAATAGGACTCCCTCCTCGGCAAACCGCTGGAGATGAGGCGTGGGCACCGGATGCCCATACGGCTGCACATAGCGACCGGTGTCGTGGGAGTGCAGGTGGAGGATATTCGGCAAATTCGACATGGAAGGAGTGAAAGACGGACTACCTGCGCCGGACCGATCTGACCTTCAACTCAGTCGACGGTGCGAAACACGAGGTCGAAGAAGTCAGGGAAAACGACATGGGGCGGGGTTGAGAAAGGGGGTGAAGAAACCGGTGGTCCAACCCTCCCGGCTTTTGCCGGGACGTTGGCATAAGGGCCGACAAAACCGGCTGGGCTTCATCAACGAAAACGCCCCGATCCGGAGCGACGGTTTTGTAGGTTTATCCGTTCAACTTTTGCCAGGAGGGCCGGAAGGATTGGCAATCGTGAGTGAACGGATAAACCAGAGCCGGGTTTGCGGCACCTTGGCGGAACGAACCTGCTCGGCTTTGCCCTCTTAAACCCCTGTCTCATGCACCTGTCTTCTCGTTCTCTTCTCGCCCGCACGTGCCTCGTCCTCGCGGCGAGCTTCGCCTTCGGCCTATCCGCCTCCGCCCAACGCGCCCTTCCGGACGGCGTCGTTGCCCATCGCGACATGCCCTACGTGGAAAATGGCCACGAGCGTCAGGTGCTTGATCTTTACCTGCCCGAAAAAAGCGAGGGCCCGCTACCCCTTGTGATTTGGATCCACGGCGGCGCGTGGGCCGCGGGCAACAAGGACGGCTGCCCGCCCCTCGGTGCCGGCTACGTGCAACGTGGCTACGCGGTCGCGAGTATCAACTATCGCCTCAGCCAACACGCGATTTTCCCGGCGCAAATCGAAGACTGCAAAGCCGCCATCCGTTGGCTCCGCGCCCACGCCACCGACTACGGCATCGACCCCGACCACTTCGGCGTCGCCGGCAGTTCCGCCGGCGGTCACCTCGTCGCTCTCGTCGGCACCAGCGGCGACGTCACCGCCTTTGACCTCGGGGCCAATCTCGACGTTTCCAGCCGTGTGCAAGCCGTGGCCGACTACTATGGCCCGACCGATTTCGTGCAGATGGATGCCAACGCCGTCAAAGGTGCCCGCCTCGTGCACGACGACCCGAAGTCGCCCGAGTCCCGTCTGATTGGCGGCCCCATCCAAGAACCCGCCAACTACGAAAAGGTGCAAGCCGCCAACCCGATCACCTACGTCACGTCCGACGATCCGCCCTTCGTCATCATCCACGGCGACGTCGATCCCATGGTTCCCCATCACCAAAGCGAACTGCTCCACGCCTCCCTCACGCAGAACGGCACGCCCACTCACTTCATCACCGTGCTTGGCGGCGGTCACGGCCAGGGTTTCCCAGGCAAGGAACTCGAACCCTTGGTCATGGCTTTCTTCGACCAATACCTGCGCGGCCAGCCCGACACTCTCCACTGGGCGAAATCCAGCACCAGCGAGGTGACTGCCATCGAAGAACAACCTCGCGAACGCCCTGCCGCCAACGCCAACCGCAGCGGTCCGCCGCCGTGGCCCGTTTTGCTCCAACGCTCCGATCGCAACAAGGACGGCAAAATTGCCCGCGACGAATTCCAAGGCCCACCCGCCCTCTTTTCCCGCCTCGACGCCAATGGCGACGGCTTCCTGACCGAGGCCGAGCACAACGCGGTCGTCCAACGCGGCCAGGGTCGAAACTAACTAGCCCCGGCCTGCGTCTTTCTGCCGGGAGGCAAACCTTCATTCGCCGCCCGGCCCGTTCCCTCCCCTTGTTCCCGTTCCGTTTTCGTTCGGCCCCGTTTCCCATGAACCGATTCAAAACCTTCCTGGCCGTCGCGATGCTGACCGCCTCGACCCTCACCGCCGCCCTACCCGAAGGGCTCGTGCGCGACGGCATCAACTGGACCCTTCCCTGGGGTGACTCGACCCTGGAGGGCATCCTCGTCGAACCCACTGACGGCTCTTCCTCGCCGCATCCCGCCGTCCTGCTGAGCCACGGCCTCGGCGGCACCGGGCCCGGCCTGATTGGTCGCGCCAAACAGTTTGCCGACGCCGGCTACGTGGCCATCGCCGTGAGCTACGCGCACGCCGGCCCCGGCCAGATGCGCAACCCCGACAACGCCGCCAGCCCGGAGAACTTCCGCCGCGCCCAAGCCTGTCTCGACATCGTCAGCGCGTTGTCCAACGTCGACCCGCATCGACTCTATGCTTGGGGTTTCAGCATGGGCGCCATCCTCACCGTCGGCGTCACCGCCGAGTATCCTGATCGCCTTGCCGCCGCCGTCATCATGGCCGGCGGGGTGCAGGAAAATCCCGAGCGCCTCTACATCTCCGCCGAGCGCGCCCGCCGCATTCGCACCCCCATCCTGATCCTCCACGGCGACGCCGATCCGCGCGTCCTGCCCGAATGGTCCGCCCTGCTCGCCGACACCCTGCAAGCCGTCGGCACGCCCTTCGAACGTTACACCTATCCCGGCGTCGATCACCCCGGCATTCTCCAAGTCGACGACGCCAATGCCCGCATCCTGCCGTGGTTCGCCCGGTTCCCGTCATCCCTTCGCGCGCCCCCGGCCACCGCCGCGGCCCCCACGCCACCACCCGCGCCGACTGCAGCCGCCGCCGAGCCCCCGGCCGCCGTCGCCGCCCGCCGACTTCGTGCCGCCGCCGAACCCGATCGCCCGATGGAAGGCGAGTCCCACATCTTCTCCCGCGACGGCGTGGAATACCTCACCTACGAATCAGAGGAAGCCTTCGACGACCTCCAAAACCTGCTCGCCGCCGACGCCGCCCTGCCCCTAGCCCCGGGCGAATTACAGATGCGCTATTTCCGCTCCGCCACCGACGGCTCCGTGCAAATCTATGGTCTTTGGATCCCGCCCGACTTCGACCCGACCCACCCCTACAATCTGCTCGTGCAACTCCACGGTATCGGCCCCAAGGAGCTCGCCGGCCGCCGCCAAACCTGGCGCGGTCAGGGCGTCGACACGTGGATCGCACCTCGCCCACCGTCGTCATCCACCCCTACGGCCGCGGCAACACGTTCTACCAAGGCATCGGCGAAACCGACGTGCTCGAGGCCATCGCCGACACCCAACGTCGCGTGCGCATCGCCGACGACCGCATCTTTCTCATGGGCCACTCGATGGGCGGCGCCGGGGCGTGGATGATCGGCCTGCACTACCCCGACCGCTTCGGCAGCATCACCCCGATCGATCCCGCCATGGGTTTCGACGACGAGCTTGCCCACGTCGATGAACTGCCCGCCTGGATGCGCCCGCAGACGGTCATGTTCAAACAGGACAACCTCTTCCCCAACGCCCGCAACGTGCTCGTCTACCTGAAGAATGCCGGCAACGGCATCCAACAGGACTCGACCGCCTTCACCGACGGCATCATCGCCGCCGGCGGTTTCTCCACCACCGAGTTTTTCCCCGGCATGCCGCACTACTGGGCCCGCGAACTTTCCCACGCCATGTTCACCGGCCAAGCCACCATGGTGCCGACACCGGCGAGCCCGCCCGAGATCAAATTTTTCACCAACACCCTGCGCTACAACCGCGCCTACTGGGCCACCATCGATCAACTCGCCGCGCCCGCCACCACCGCCTCGCTGCACGTGACCTACGACGATGGCATTCCGGCGCCCTTGCCCCCCACGCCCTTCAACCGCGGCCGCCCCCAACCGCCCCGCACGCCGCCAACGCTCGTCGTCACCACGGAAAACATTTCCGCCCTCACCCTTCGGCTCGGCGACGCCGGCATCACGCCCGCCACCATGCCCCCTCTCACCATCGATGGCAGCGTCATCGCCCCCAGCGAACTCAGCGCGACCGTGCACCTTGCCCGCACCGAGTCCACTTGGCAGGTCGTCGCCGACGCCACCCCCGCGCCCGGCACGAAACACCACGGCATGCAAGGTCCCATCGGCGATGCAATCACCTCCCCTTTCCTGGCCGTCTACCGCGATGCCCCCGCCGACAAGGCCCTCGCCATCGTCGAGCTCGACGCCATCCGCAACCCCGCCACGCGCCTCGTCATTCATGGCGAGTTCCCCATGAAGCCCGCCTCCTCTGTCACCGCGGAGGACATCGCCACCAAGAACCTGCTGCTCTTTGGCTCCGTCGCCACGCACCCGCTCCTTCGCCGCTACGCGCCGCAGTTGCCCGCCTCGCTAATGGCCGATCCGGGCGTGGTGTTCATTCACCCCAATCCGGAAAGCCCCGCCCACTACATCGTCGTATGGACCGCGCCCGTGCTCAGCGTGGCTGACAACACTCTCCGCGCCGGCTACATTCAACCGATCAACCTGCTGCCCGACTACGTCCGCGTGCACGACGGCGCGATCACCGACGCCGGTCACTTCTCCAACATGTGGTCCCTGCCGCCTGCCCGCCCGTGAGCGCCCCGCGCCCCAACATCCTTTTCCTTCTCAGCGACCAACACAGTCCGCGCTTCGCGGGCTTCGCCGGCAACCGCACCGTCGCCACGCCGGCCTTGGACCGCCTCGCGGCCGAGGGCCTCGTGTTCGACCAAGCCTATTGCCAAAATCCGGTCTGCGCCGCCAGTCGCGCCTGCCTCATGACCGGCGCCTATTCCCGCGATCACGGCGTTTACGACAACCGCCACCTTTTCGACGATCGCCTCCCCACCTTTCCCGCGACCCTCGCCGCTGCCGGCTATCGCACCTGTGTGATCGGCAAAACCCACTTTAACGGCGACCAATACCACGGGTATCAGGAACGTCCCTACGGCGACCTGCGCGGACAGGCCCACCAACCCGACCCGTGTCGCTTGCCCGGCCGCGGCGAGTCCGGTCT
>CAXBDS010000082.1:0-20074 GCA_963974355.1 uncultured Opitutaceae bacterium | reverse complement strand
CCCGCCGCGACGTCGAACCGCCGAGAGAAGGTGCGGTGATCGACAGATAGCGTGCCGGCTGAATCGAGACCTCGCGGCTAAGCGTGATCGATGCGTTAACCCTAGGTCCTTCTTTTTCGGTCGGAGGGCGTCTGTTTCAAACGGTCGCGCCAGTAGCCGGGTCGGCGCTTGAAATGCGCGACGGCGCAAATGGCGACGTGATCGGGTTTATCCACATAAAGAACCGCGTAAGGAACGGTCTCGCTAACGTGCCGCCGGATCGGTGAAGCCACGACGCGGTAAAGACATGGGGGGCGACATGGGGGGCGGCGCAAATATCGGTAATGAGGCGGTTGATCTCGTCGTAAAGCCGGCCGGCTAAGGCGTCACTTTCCTCCCGGTAAAACGCGAGTGCTTCGGCAAAGTCCTGCTCAACGCCCTCGGCAAAGAACCAAGGCTTCACCGGCCGATGCTTTGGCGCATCCGGGTCATACGTCCTCCCCGGGGGGGAATTGCGAGCGGCCGCTTTCGACCGTCGCCAAACGTGGGAGGGCGAGCCGGGTCCACTCCGCCGGAACTTCAGGCGAGTCGTCGCCATGCTTCGCGCCGCCAAGACGTTCAAGTAGTTCGGCGCGGAGACCTTGGGGGGAGTTGCCATGCCTCGAAAAAGATTTGGTCAACGGTCATGCTCCTGGTGGCGATGCTGCCGCATTGGCGTCGTCCGCCAAGTCCGCCGTCATTTTCGGTCATCCCCCACCTCAAGGTCACCTGACGTTCGATGATCCCGGGTGAGTTAGGTTCTTCATATTTGGCCGCCCGCCACGGCGTAACGCGGCGGCGTCTGGCGACGTTGGGTCACGTCCGGGTCAGCACGGAGGTGCGTGGCTCGCTGCGTGGGGACGTGGTGGGTGCAGGTGTTGCCCCAGGCCGCAAGGTTGACGTCCTCAAATAAGCGCTCACCCGCGCCTACTAAAACCGGGTCGATGGCGATGTGGAGCTCATCGATCAATCGCTCCTGCTGGTATTGCCTGATGGTCGCCCAAGGGTGACGCGTGGGTCCGCCGACGGGCGATCGTATCCGAGCGTTGACGTAATAACGTTTGTGGTCACGGTTTGCGACATGAGCGTGCAACTCAAGATTCGCAAAGTCGGCAACTCTCTCGGCCTCGTGCTGCCCAAAGAAGCCTTGGCCATCCTGAAGGCTGGGGACGGCGACGTGATCACGTTGTCGAGTTCGCCGGATGGTGCGCGCCTTACGACGTCCAATCCGGAATTCGAAAAGTCGATGGCGGTCTTTGAGTCTTTGAACCGTCGCTATCGCAATACCCTGCGCGAGCTCGCCAAATGACCGAGCCGCGCTGGTTTTCCCGCGAGGAGTGCTTGGCGCTGCACGACTTGATGTTGGCCGACTATGGCGGGCTGTCCGGCGTGCGCGACGAGAACATGCTCGAATCTGCTTTGGCCAAGCCCCGCCAACTCTTCAGCTACGGCCAGCCCACCTTGGCCGAGTTGGGAGCGTCCTATGCGGCGGGAGTCGTGAAGAACCACCCTTTCTTGGACGGCAACAAACGCACCGGTTTCATGTTGGGCGTGGCCTTTCTTGAAATCAACGGGCTCGTCTTTTTCGCGAGCGAAGTGGAAGCAACGTTGCGCACCCTCGCGCTCGCCGCGGGCGAAATGAGCGAGAGCGCTTACGCGGTGTGGCTGGCGAAATATTCCCGACCGGCGTGACGTCCGGCCCTGAGGAATCGTCGGGCCGCGGATAGGGATTTAGGACGGAAGTGTGATCGAGCTCGCGGCCGCCGCGGAGGGTTTTTTAAAGATCTTGTGCGGTCTTTTATTTGGCGGGTGTTTAGGGGTGATGACGATGGACGACGCGACTGTGCTGCAACGATTCGTGGCTGAGCGGGCGGAGGACGCCTTTACCCTGTTGGTGGAACGTCACATCGGTCTGGTGCACGCCGTTGCGACGCGCTGTCTCTTTGGCGACGCGGATTTGGCGCGGGATGTGACGCAGGCGGTGTTTTGCGATCTGGCGCGGCGGGCCGGGCAACTGCCGGCCGATGTGCGGCTGGCGGGGTGGCTCTTTGCGGCGGCGCGCTTCGAGGCGGCAAAGCAGTTGCGCGGTCGTTCCCGGCGGCGGGGGCGCGAGCAGGCGTTTTATGCGATGAATGAAATCACTAACCAAGCCGAGGCGGCCATCGACTGGGATCAGGTGCGGCCCGTCTTGGATGAGGCGTTGAGCGACCTGCCCGACGACGACCGCGAGGCGGTGTTGCTCCGCTATTTTGAAGGCCGGGACTTTGCGGCGATCGGCGCGAGCCTGCGCTTGCAGGAGAACACGGCGCGCATGCGGGTGGCGCGGGCGCTCGACAAGCTGCAGGCGGCGTTAAAGCGGCGCGGGGTGGCTTCGACGGCGGCGGCGTTGGGCGCTACGTTGTCGGCGCAGGCGACGACGGCCGTGCCGCCCGGTTTGGCCGCGAGCGTGACGACGGTGGCGTTGACGACTGGCGCGTCCGCCGGCGGCACGGTGGCTGCACTCTGGTTTATGGGCATGACCAAACTACAAGTGGCGGCGGTGGGTGCGGTGCTGGTGGCGGGAGTGGCGGGCACGGCTTGGCGGGTGAGCGCCGGAAACGAGTCCTCTGCGCTTCCCGAGCCGTCGCCGGTCACGGCGGCGATTGAGCCGAGTGCCCCGGTCGCGACCGTTCCGGTTCCCGCGCCTGCGGCGGCGTCGTCGTCGCATCCGGAACGGCTCAAGTTGGAGGCTGAGGCGACGGAGCTGCGGCGTCAGGCCGATGTGCTGGCGGCCGGGTTGCCGCCGTTGGTGGGCAAGATCTGGGCGCCGCAGCAGTTGGATAAGATGCCGGCGCCACGTTTTCGGGCGAGGCCAGACTACCCGAAGGTCTTGCGGGAAAGCGGAACGACGGGGCAGGCGACCATCGCGTTTGTGGTCTCGGCGGAAGGTGCGGTGCGGGACGCGCAGGTCGTGCAGGCCACGCATCCGGAATTTGGTGACGCGGCCTTGGCGGCGGTGAAGCGTTGGGAGTTTGATGCGGGTCAAGTGGCCGGGGTGCCGGTCAATACACGCCTGAAAATCCCGATCGTTTTCTCCATCGCGGATGATGAGAACGTGCCGCCGGCCAAACCGGACACGTGGTTCTGAAACGCCTCCGCATGACCACACGGGCGCAGCATCGCCTAACATGGGTTGCGATCGCCGGCTTGGCGGCCGCGGTCGGAGCGGTCGTGTGGTGGCTGCCCGTGGGTCCCCCCGCCGGTTCGGAGCCGGTAACTGCTAAAGCAGGGCCGGCGCTGCCACCGCCCGCCCATCCCGGGTCGCCCTTGGAGGCTACGCCGAACCGCGATGCGGAGATCGTGGCTCGATTGCGACGCGACGTGGAAACCCTGCGGCAACGGGTGGCGACGTTGCGGCGCGACCGCGCGATGGCGGACGCGGCCTCACGCCCGCCGCCGGGCATCGAGGACGTGAAACGCACGGCGGCCGAGTGGCGGGATCGGGGAGACGACAGTGCGGCGGCGATGCTGGAGACGTTGTTGTGGGCCAGCGCTGGCGGCGATGTGGCGCGGGTTAGGTCGCTCGTGAAGCTCGATCCCGCGGCGGTGGCCGAAGCGGATGCGCTTTGGGCAGAGCTGCCGGACGAGGTTCGGCCCATGTTTCAGGATCCGCTCGACCTGGTGGCGACGTTGACGGCGGTGAGTGTGCCGCTGGGCACGGCGAAGTTGTGGGGCTCGGGCGAGTATGCCGGCACGCCTGAGCCGGATGATCTTTATGCGCTGTTGGAAGTCGCGCCCGCGGAAGGCAAGAGTCGGCGGATTCTCGTCTTTCTCGGCCCGGAGGCGCCGGCCGGTGATTCGCGGGCGTGGCGGATCTCGGTGCCGGCGTCGGCCGTGGCCGGATACCGCGCAATGCTCACGGCGGAGTTGCCGTGATAGACGAGCGACGGAAGGGGTGTCGCACGCCGCCTCTTTACGTAGGGATCACCTTGGTAAGGCCGTCAGTTCGTGGCGGGGCCGGAGGACTCGTTCGACGGAACGTCCTGACATGAAGTCAGGCCTTACGCACAGTCGGGGCCGCGTTCGCTGATCGATCCGTCGGGCGTAACGCCCGCCCCACATTCGAACCGGAACCCTCTATTTAAACGACAGGGCGGTGACGCCGTTGACGGCGAGTTGCACGCCCATGCAGAGGAGCAGGAAACCCATGATCTTGGTCAACGCGTTGGCGCCGTTGACGCCGAGAAAGCCGAGCAGGCGTTCCGATTCCCGAAGTATCAGCCAGCACAATACGCAGACGGCGAGGATGCCGGCGAGCACCGCGCCGTAGTGGCTGAGATCGCGTTTCGGCAGGTCGGCGCTGACGCCCATGATGGCGGCGATGGCGCCTGGACCGGCGAGCAAGGGCATGGCGAGCGGGGAGAACGCGATGTCGTTTTTTTGCTTCGCCTCGGCGTGCTCGTCGGGCGTGTGGGTTTGCTCGACCTTGGGCGTGAGCAGATTAAAGCCGATCTTCGTGATCACCAGCCCGCCCGCGATGCGGATGCCGGGAATCGTGAGCCCGAAAAAATCCATGATCACGTTACCGCCGAGGAAGAACACCACCAGAATGGCGAACATGTAGATCGAGCCCTTGCGCGCCTGGGCCCGGCGCTCGGCCGAGGTGTAGTCCTCCGTGATCGACAGAAAGATCGCGGCGTTGCCCAACGGATTCGTGATGGGGAACAGCGTCGCGAAGGTTGCGATGATCGCGGTGAAGATCGTGGACACGAAGGGGAGTGGGCCGGGGGCCGGCCGGGAAGTCGACCTTACTTCAACCGGGCCGCGAGAAACGGTTTCAACTCGGCCTCACCGAAGTCGGCGAGAATGTCGCCGTGGTAGTTGAGCACGGGCACTTTCGACTGGCCGGAGAGCTGTCGCATCTCGTCCGCCGCGGCGCGGTCGGTGAAGACGTCGACCGTGCGGTAGTCGATGCCTTGGCGGTCGAGCTCGCGCGTGGCTTCGGCGCACCATGGGCATCCGGGTTTCACGTAGAGCGTGGGGAGCGGAGGTGGCGTGGACATCTCTCCAGCGGAAGCGAGAGTCCCCGGTTTGGCGAATCGGTCCGCAAAAAAGGGCCGAGGGGTTCCTTGGTCGAGCAGCTCCGTTCAGACGATAAAAATGATGGTATCATGCTCGCAGATGGGAGCTTACCCGCGGAATCGAGGTCAGGCCCTGCATGACTGTGTTTTCTTCCCCGGCTCTTGGTCTCCGGCAACGTTGGCGCCTGCTCGGGCTGGTGCTGGGATTAGCCGTCGTTTCACCGATGACCGCGCAAGACGAAGCCTCGCCGGCGCCCGCCGGCAGCGGGCGGACGGTCGGGGTCGAATCGGTGGTGACGGATGCGGAAATCCAAGCGCGGCTGATGCGGATTTTGGCTGCGACGGGTTGGTTCGAAGCGATTGAAATCAAAGTCGACCAAGGCGTGGTGTTTTTGAGAGCGGTGACCGCTACGGCGGCGCATCGGGAGTGGGCGGGCACCTTGGCAGGCAACACTCAGGACGTGGTCGCGGTGGTGAACCAAATCGAGGTGCGCGGGGGATCGTTGCTGGATTTGGCGCCAGCGTGGTCGGAAGTGCACAGTCTCGCGGCCGGGGCGGTGCGCATGTTGCCCTTGTTGGTCTTCGGGCTGCTGTTGCTGCTGGCGACATGGCTGGCGACGAAGACCGTCTCGCGCGGCGCCGGGCGTGTATTGAGCCGGCGGATGCAGAGCCCGCTGCTGCGCAGCGTGGTGGCGCGGGCGATCGCGGTGCCGGTGTTTTTGTTGGGCCTGTATTTGGTTTTGAAGGTATCCGGACTCTCGCGACTCGCCGTCACCGTGTTGGGCGGCACGGGTTTGATCGGGCTGGTGATCGGTTTCGCGTTCCGCGACATCGCGGAGAACTTCTTGGCGAGTATCTTGATCAGCATGCAGCGCCCGTTCAAAGGCGGGGACCTGATCGAGGTCGCGGGCTTCAAGGGTTACGTGCAGAGCGTGAACACGCGTTCGACCTTGCTCATGCAGATCGACGGCAACCATGTGCAGATTCCGAATGCGACGATCTACAAAGGCACCATCGTCAACTTCACGGCCAACCCGCGTTCCCGGTTTGAGTTCACGGTGGGGATCGGCTACGACGATTCGATCTCGGAAGCGCAGGCGGTGGCGATGAAGGTCCTCGAAGGGCACCCGGCGGTAATGAAGGACCCGGAGCCGCTCGTCTTGGTGGATGCGTTGGGCGCGGCCACGATCAATCTGGTGGTGCTGTTCTGGGTGGATATCTCGAAATACAGCGGCCAAAAAGTGCGCTCGGCCGTGATCCGCCTGACGAAGCGGGCCTTTGACCACGCCGGTATTTCGATGCCCGACGAAGCGCGCGAAGTGGTGTTCCCGAAAGGCGTGCCGGTGCACATGGTGGGAACGGGCGAGGATGGTTCTGCGGCGGTGCCGGTGTCCCGGCCTGCGCCGGTCCCGCCGCGGCACGAAGCGGATGAATCCGACGTGACCAACGCCGAAGGCGGTTTGGAAAACGATGCAGAGGATATCGAGCGCCAGGCTCGCACGGCGCGCGAGCCTGAGGCGGGACAGAACCTGTTGGAATCGTAGCGGGCCGCGTGGGGCGCTCGATGGCTCGCGGCCGCGTGCGGGACTCGGGCTTTGCCTTTCGGGTGAAGGGCGGCACGCTCGGGCTCATGGAGACGCCATTGCTGTTGCACGAGGAAGTCCTGCTGTTGGCCCTGTCGGACGAAAAGGGCACGATCAAAGGCGCAACGTGGTATCAGCAAATGATCGGCGGCGCGGTGCTGGCCGAGTTGTTGTTGAGCGGCCGGGTGGAGCTGGTGAAGGAGCGCAAGAAGACCTGGCTGGAGGTGCGCGACGCGACGCCGTTGGGCGAACCGTTGATCGACGAGTGGCTGGCAACCATGGCGGCGGCGAAGAAGCGCCGGCAGTTGCCCGATTGGCTGGGGCGAATCGCGCGGACGAAGGACCTGAAGGGTCGCGTCGCGCGGCGGCTGGCCGATCGCGGCATCCTCGCGGTCAAGGCGGACAAGGTGCTGGGGGTGTTCAATCGCGAGCGCTATCCGGAGGCCGACGGTGGCCCCGAGCGGGCGGTGCGAGCGCGGTTGGAGGCGGCGATTTTTGGCGAAGCGAACGAGGTCGATGTGCGCACCGTCGTCTTGCTGTCGCTCATCCGGCAAGGCGATTGGCTGAATGCGATGTTTGGCCGCAAGGCGCTCAAGCCGCGGAAAGCCCGGATCGAGGCGTTGATCGCGGGTGATTCGGTCGGCGAAGCGTTGAAGGCGACGGTTCAGGCGATCGTCGCGATGGCGGTCATCGCGTCCACGACCGTCGTGATCACCGCGTCATAGCGGCGGGCGGTCGAGTGGCAGGTATTGACTGGTTTGGGTTTAACCACGTCTCCGAGCGCCGCGAGTGGTATGACGTGGATTCGAATGGGCTCCACTGCCGTTTCGCGCAGAACCGAGAGGCGACGCTGACGGGTTGGGTATCCAAGGGGTGGCGAGTCGCGCGGACCTCCGTGCGGGCGTATCACGTGTTCCGATACAACCTTGCCGGGGTCAGCGCGGCTCCATTTCTGCGCGCGGGATCAACCCACGCCCCCTTGGGATCGCGGTCGAATTGGATGGGGGGAGCTTAGGGAAAGGCCGCCGCGGGACGGGGCGGTCCACCTTAAACCGAACCGCGTGGGGCTCAGGGAAAGCATGCGGCCAAGGCGGCGTCGAGGGCGGCGCCGCGGAGATTTTTGCCGATGATGCGGCCTTCGGCGTCGAGGAGGAAACTGGCGGGCAGGGCAGCGACGTTGTAGGCGGCGGCCAAGGGCGTCTTCCACCCGGTGAGGTCGGAGAGGTGTTTCCACGTGGCATGGTCGTCGTCGATGGCGTTGCGCCAAGCCGTGCCGTTTTGATCAACCGAGACGGCGAGAATCTCGAAACCCGCGTCACGATATTTCTGATACAGATCGACGTAGTGGCGGTTCTCGATGCGGCAGGGCGGGCACCACGAGGCCCAGAAATCGACCAGCACGACCTGGCCGCGCAGGTCGGCGAGGGCGAGCGAGCCTCCGTCGGGGGTGGGTCCGGCGAGGTCTGGCGCGATGGCACCGATCGCGGTGGCGCGGAAGCGGACGAGGCGGGCCTGCATCAGCGCGGCGATCTCTTCGGTCGGATGGGCGACGGCGTAGGCTTCGACCAGCGCGGCGAGCTCATCGAGCCGGTAGTCGCCGTCCCAGCGCAGCGAGGCGGCGTAGAGCGCGGGCGAGCCGCCGAGCGTGGCGAGGGTGAAGTCGTTCAGCTCGCGGCGGTGGGTGTCGTAGGCCTCGGTTTCGGCGAGCGTGAGGCGCTCGACTTCGGCGAGATCGCGGGTGCCCCGGGCCTTGGCGATGGCGGCGCGGACCGGATAGACGGTGCGCGCGAGGGAGGCGCTGCGAAACGATTCGTAGGCGAGGAAGTCGGCTTGGGCGGCGCCGCCGGTGAGGGTTTTACCGGTCGGGTCGAGCGTGAGGGTATCGCCGTCGGCGGCGACGAAGTTGAGCGTGGAGCCGCCCAGTTGGAGTTTGAAGAGACCGGCCGGCGCATCGACCGCGAGGGTGAAGGCACCGTCGGTGACACGGGCGGATGCCACGGGCGTGGACGAGCGGGCTTCGAGGGACTCGCGCACGACAGTCGCGACGGTCGTGGCGTCGTTGGCGGGAAGTTGGCCGGTCACCGTAAACGCGGCGGGCAAGGCGGACGGGCCGATCAGGCCAAACAGCAGGAACGAAACGAGGAGCGGGCGGACGGGCATGACGGTGGGAGCGTGCAGGCGCGGATTCATTCCGCAAGCCGGCGCCGATTATCCGCGCACCAGCACGACGGCGAAGACGACGGTCAACCCAGCGGCGAGGGGAATCGCCATGCGTCTGACGACGGCGGAGACCGTTACGCCGGCGAGGGTGGTGACGAACAACACGACCGCGGCGACCGGGGAAACGGTGCGGCCATAATTCGCGGCGATGGCGCCGAGCACCCCGAGGTCGACGCCGGCCGCCACGTCTCCCACGGCGCGCATGCCGGGCAGGATCGCCTTCGTGTAGGCGATGCTCGGGCCGGTGCCGGATCCGGTGATCACGGCGAGCAACGCCGGGAAAAACGTGGCCGCGCCTTTGGCCGCGAGACCGTTGCCGGCCGAGAGCGCGACGAGTTTCGCGGTGAGGCCGACCGCCGTGACGCCGGCGATGAAACAGCTTGCGGTGACGATGAGCGAAATGACGGTCGCGAACGCTTCGCCCATGCCCTCGAAGAACGATTTCACGGTGGCCGAGACGCGTTGACGGCTGAGCAGCAGCACGATGATCAACGACGTGAGCATGGCGTAGGGCACCGGCAGGCCGCGTTCGAAGGGCGGGGGCAGGTGGGCGAAGATAAAGCCCGGCAGCAGCACAAAAATCATGAGCACCGGCAGCGGCGGCATGAAGGCTTTCCAGAGTGGCGGCAGCGTGGTTTCCATCGGATCGGCGTTCCACGCGGGCGTGGTGGCGGGCGTTTCCGCGTCGGTGCGGCTGCGGGCGTTCATGGCGGAGAACACGCCCACCATCACGGCGAAGCCGGCCAACAGCGGCGGTAGCATGGCGCCGAGAATCTGCGGCATGAGGGCACCGCTCGCGTCATGGATCGCCACGATGTCGGCTTCGCCGGGATTGCAGAGGTTGCCGCACGAGGTGCCGAGCAGGAGGGTGCTGGCGGCGACGACGGGCGGGAAACCGGCCGCGAGCAGCAGCGGGACAAGGATCGGGCCGACGGCGGCGGCGGCGGCCGTCTGGCTATTGATGGCGATGTTGGTGGCGAAGGCCACGGCGCAACCGCCGGGCAGGAGCAGCCAGCCGGTGCGGCGCAGTGGCTTCAGCAGGCGACTGATCATGGCGCGGTCGCAGCCGGTGGCGCGCAACACGTAGGAGTAACCCATGGCCGAGCAGATGGGGCCGATGGTTTTGCCGTTGCCGAGCTCACGCAGGAACACCTCGAAGACGACCAGCGGCTGGAGCGCGAGCGTGGCGAGAGCGAGGCCGCCGGCAAATAGTGCCAGCCTCACATCCGCCTGACGAAGGATGGCGTAGAGCGTGACAACGATGATGAGAAAGGCGGCGAAAGAGTGCATGAACGAGTCACCCGCGAGGGCGCGAGCGGGGCGGGCCTAGCAGATTGCGTGCACTGAGTTGGGTATTGCCTGGCCGTTGGGTAGATAGGCCAAGGCTTGCTCTTTACCCATATAACCATACTACTAGCCAGCATGAAAACCACGCTCGACCTCCCCGAGGACTTGCTGATCGAGGCCAAGATGATCGCCGCCCATCGTCGAACCACGCTCAAGGCTATCATGGAGAGAGCGTTGCGGCGTGAATTGCGACCGACGGCTGAAACCGAAAATCCCGATCCAACGCGATTCGAAGTGAACGAATTGGGTTTTCTCGTCATCAAATCCCGCTCCGGGGCTCAGCCTGTGACGACAGATTCGATCCGACGGCGGCAGGATGAAATCGACGCGGAAGACGCTCAGCGCGCGCGCGCTCCCCGGGCGTCATGATCACCCTGTTGGATATTAACGTGCTGATCGCGTTGGTGGACAGCGCGCACGTGCATCACGACGCGGCTAAGCGGTGTTTCAAGTCGATCCGGGCCAGCGGGTGGGCGACCTGCCCGCTGACGGAAAACGGCTTCCTGCGCATCATGGGTCGCCCCGGCGCGGACCATGGCCCCGATTCCCCGCACACCGCGCGCATTTTGCTTCGCAGCTTGTTGGGAATGCCTGGGCACGAGTTATGGGCCGATGACTTGTCGCTCGCCGATACCACCGTGTTTCCGTCCCTGCCTGCCGCCAGAGACCTGACCGATCTTTATCTGCTCGGGCTCGCCTTGAAGCACGGCGGCCGTTTGGCGACTTTCGACCGCCACCTCGACCCGACGTTGGTGAAAGACGGTGCGGCGGCCTATTTTGTTATTCCGGTGTCTGAATAAAATTCTCCACCCGGAATGCGGGGCCGTTTCCATCCGTTGATCGGGCGCGCTGGTAAAAGTTCTGGGTTCGCGTGCACGAGGTCTGCTTCAGTGGGGCAATGAAACGATTTTGGCGCGCCGGTTTTTTGTTGGGATTGATGGCTGTCGGCCCTGTGGCGTCGGCGGCGGAGATGACGGCGCGCCCGGTGAAGGCGGTGATCGTCTCGATGTTTGAGATCGGCGAGGATACCGACGACATTCCGGGCGAGTTTCAGCTGTGGGTGGAGCGGGGCGGTTTTGATGAGAAGCTGGAATTTCCGCTCGGCTGGCGGCACCTGTGGTGGCGCGACGACGGCGTGCTGCTCGTGTGCACGGGCGGCGGGGTCACCAACGCGACCTCGACCCTCATGGCGCTGGGCGTGGACCCGCGGTTTGATTTGTCGCAGGCCTATTGGCTGGTCGCCGGCATCGCCGGGGCGGATCCGGCAGATTGTTCACTCGGTTCAGCGGCGTGGGCCGAGTGGGTGGTCGATGGCGACCTCGCTTACGAGATCGACGCCCGCGAAATGCCGCCGAGTTGGCCGTATGGTTTCGTGGCACTCGGTGCCCATGAACCGAATACGCTCGAAGACGGGTGGACGGTCGAGACCATCGCCTATCGGTTGAATCCAGCCTTGGTGCACTGGGCTTACGAGCTGACGAAGGACGTAAAGATCACCGACGATTCAGAGCTGGCCGCGTTTCGGGCGCAGTTTGCGGAGGCATATCCGAATGCGGCGCGCCCGCCTTTCGTGCTGATCGGCGACTCGCTGGGGTCGAGCAAGTATTGGCACGGCGCGCTGCTCAACCAGTGGGCGAATGACTGGATGAAACTGCACACCGGCGGCGCGGCGAATTTCGTGATGAGCAACATGGAGGACAACGGCACGCTGACCGCGCTGCACCGCCACGCGAAGACCGGTCGCGTCGATACCGACCGCGTGCTCGTGCTGCGCACGGCGAGTAACTTTTCGATGCCGCCGCCCGGCCATGACGCGGGTTGGAGCACGACGGCGCCGTATCCCGCGCGGGGACTGCCGGCGAAAGAGGCGGCCTATCAGGTCACGAAGGTCGTGCTCGACGCGCTGTTGGCGGATTGGGCGACGGTGAGGGAGACACCGCCGTCGCAGTGAGGATCGGCTAGACATGGGTTTGTCCCGCGCGGCCACCTCGGGCCTTCGTGTGCCGCTTTCACTTCCGGGGCCTTCGAAACTTTTTCTCAGAAAGTTGTAACGTCGGCCCGATTCGGCGTGTGATAGCCCCGGATGCATTGTCTGCGTAAACCTGCCCGAGCCCTCGTTTTGCCCGCCGCCTGATGGCCGACCCGATCATTGAGACTCAGGGGTTGACCAAGGTTTACGGCGCGATGCGCGCGCTGGACGACGTATCCGTGTCGCTGCCGCCCGGCACGATCGGGCTGCTCGGGCCCAATGGCGCGGGCAAGTCGACCTTCCTGAAGTGTCTGCTGAATCTGGAAACGCCGACGTCGGGTTCGGCCCTCGTGCTGGGGCGCAACATCCGCTCCAGCCAACGCGAGTCGCGCGAACGCGTCGGCTACGGCCCGGAGCAGGATTGCCACATCCCAGGCATGGCGGGCTGCGAATACGTCACCTATTGCGGCCAACTCTCCGGCATGACCTTTCGTGCCGCGCGCCAACGCGCCCACGAGATGCTCGATCTCGTCGGCATGGGGCAGGAGCGCTACCGCTCGATCGACACCTATTCGACCGGCATGCGCCAGCGCGCCAAGCTCGCGCAGGCCCTCGTGCACGATCCGGCGCTCATCATCCTCGACGAGCCGACCAACGGACTCGATCCCAGCGGCCGCGAACACATCCTGCGCCTCATCGGCAGCCTGTGGCGTGAATTTGGCATCAGCGTGATCATCTCGTCGCACCTGTTGCAGGACGTGGAACGCATCTGCGACCGCGTGCTGATCATCGCGGGCGGCAGGGTGCTCGAGCACGATTCCATGGCCAACCTGAAGGCGCGCCGTCGCCGCGTCGTGGAGCTCGCGCCCCTCGCCGGTCACGAGCGCTACCGCGCCGTGCTGACCGCGGAGGGCCACGCGGTCGAGGTGCTGTCGAACGGGCGCCTGCGCGTCGCCACCGAACTCGATGCGACGGCGTGGTTGTTCGAGCTCATGCGGACGCACGACCTGCCGCCGGCGCACATCTTTTCGAGCCCGGACGCGTTGCAGGCCCTGTTTTTGGAGGCGTTGGAATCCTCGCAGACGGCGGGCGGCGCGGCGGGCAACACGAAGAAAGGGGCGACCGCGTGAGCGACTCCGGTCTCGATTTCAACCGCTGGGACGGGCCGCGCCTCGGCGTGTGGGCGCGACGCTGGGTGATCACGTCGATGGGGCTGCGGCAGCTCCTGCGCACGCGCATGTTCAAGACCTTGCTTTTCATTGGCTGGGCGGCCGGGCTGGGCGTCGCGGCGGTCGGTTTTGTCTTTGCGCAAACGTTGGCTGAGGGCGGGTGGCTGGCCAACTTGGCGGCCGATGCCGGACCGCGTCCGGCGGCCGTCGTGAAAGCCATCAGCGCCCTGCTGCTCGTGTTTCCCGACATCCTGATCACGGGTGGTTTCAAGGCTATCTTTTGGGCGCACTCGCAGATCGGGCTGCTGCTGAGTCTGGCGGCGATGACGCTGCTCGTGCCGCAACTCATCACGCGCGACCGGGCGAGCCAGGCACTCACGATTTACTTGGCAAGGCCACTGACCTCCCGCGACTACCTCGTGGGTAAACTGGGCATCATCCTCGGCGTCTTGCTGATCTTGTGGACGGGCCCGCTGCTCGCGGGCTGGGGCGTGACGATGCTGCTCGTGCCGGACCCGATCTTCGTCAGCTACTCGTTGCGAGCCCTCGGCGCGGCGCTGTTGTTCAACGCCATCGCGCTGGTCGTGGTGGGGGCGATCGCGTTTGGCGTGTCGGCGCTCGGACGCACGGCGGCGACGGCGCGGCTGGGTTGGATCGGCTTGTGGATCGTGATGTCGGTCATCGCGAGTGCCAGTCGTGACCTGCCGGGCTTTGTGCGCCACGCGAGTTTCAGTTACGATCTGCGGCTGGTGCGCGATGAGGTCTTCGCGATGCAGGACACCCTTACGGCCGCCGATGTGTTGCCGATGTTGAACCCGCACATGGCGCGCGAGCTCACCCAGGTGGCGACGCAAGTGGGGACCAACGAACTCAGCAGTGTCGTGGCGGGTCTCGCCGTGTTGGCGGGCGGTTCACTGCTGCTGCTTTGGGGAAGGATCAAACCGGAATGAGCGCGATCGTCGAAGCCGTGAATTTGAGCCGGTTCTACGGCGTCGTGCTGGGGCTGAACAACGTGACGTTCACCATCCGGCCCGGCATCACCGGCATCGTCGGCCCCAACGGCGCGGGGAAGACGACGCTGTTCCGCCTGCTCACCGGACAGATCAAGCCGAGTTCGGGGGAGCTGCGCGTCTTTGGCGGTTCGCCGTGGCACGACGCCAACGTGCGGGCGCAGATCGCGTATTGTCCGGAAGAGGAGGCGGTGCCGCCGGGCGTGCGTGCGCCGGACTGGTTGGTTGCGCTCGGCATGATTTCGGGACTGGCGGCGAAGGACGCGAAAGCGCGCGCGGCGGCCGCCTTGCAACGCGTTAACCTGCCGGCCGTGCATTGGCGCAAGCCGGTGAGCGCGCTCTCGAAAGGCATGAAGCAGCGGGTGAAACTCGCGCAATGCCTGCTGCATGAGCCGCGTCTCATCATCCTTGACGAGCCGATGAACGGGCTCGATCCGATGGGACGGGCCGAGTTCGGCAACGTCCTGCGCGACCTCGCCGCCGAGGGCGTGTGCGTGGTGATTTCGAGCCACATCCTGCAGGACCTGGAGGCACTGTGCCGCGAATTTATCCTGCTGCGCTGGGGGCGCATGCCCAAGGCGGGCAACGCCGCCGCCAACCGCAGCGACACGGCGCCCACCGGAGCCGACGGTGACACTGCGGCCCGCGTCGGCGCGCTCCCGTTGCGCTGGCCGAAGGAGACGACGATTCGCTGCGCGTCGCCCGAGACCCTCGCCCAATATCTGCTCGCGCACGGGTTGCTGCGCGGGTGCGAGATCGATGCCGACAGGACCACGCTCGTCGCGCGCTGGCACACGCCGGCCGACTTCTACACGCAGTTTCATCAGCATCTGCTGGCCAGCGGGGTCGCGATCTACGAAGTGAGCGCGCCCGGCTCCCACCTTGAAGCGGCCATCGAGCCGCCCCCCTTGCCATGAGCCCTTTCGCTTCTTCTGCCAACCTTACCGCGATGCCGCGCGTGACGCCGCGGCTGGCTTCCGCGTTCGCCGGGCTGTTGCGCCTCACGTGGTCGCGCCAGTGGACGATGCGCAACGGCGTGAGCCTGCTGGCGCTGGTTGCCGCGCTGGGCGGACTCACCTATCTGACCGCGGCCAACCCGAACCCGCGCGCGTGGGAGGATTGGATCGAGCACGGCTTTCTCACGGCGATCATGCCGGTGCTGGCGTTCATGGCCGGTGCGGGCGCGGTGCGCGAAGACCTGAAACCGGGCGCGGTGGATTACATCATGACGCGTCCGTTGTCGCGTTGGGTGTATGTTTTGTTTAAATACATCAGTCAGGCGACCGTGGCGCTCACGATTGGCGCGCTGGCTCTGGGCCTGATGGTGGGGATTGGCGCGGTGGAGCAGGTGGCGTGGCTGCCGGTGGCGCGACTCGCGATCACGTTGGTCGGCGGCACGCTGGCGTTCCTCGGTCTTGGGTTTGCGTTTGGCGCGTTGACGTCGCGTTACATGGTTTTCGGTCTTGCCTATGCCGGTCTGGTCGAGGCGGCGGTCGGAAATATACCGATCCAGCTGAATCAACTTTCCATCTTGCGGCACCTGCGGGTCATCCTGCGCGGTGCCGGGTTCGATGGAGGCGCGGGTCCGGTGGGGTCGGCGGGCTGGTTGCTGGTGATCACGTTGGTCCTGATCGCGGTCGCCGCCGGGGTCTTCGCGATGAAGGAATTCGTCGGCGAAAAGGGCGGCGACGCATGAGGTTTCCGATGAGCGTAGTCTGGGGTTCGGGTCTCTGCGATTCGTCGGTGGGCGAAAAATTTGCAGAAAGACGTAACCCTTCGTCCCCTGGCCGTGAATAGCAGGATAGAAATAACTCAACTCTTCCGAATCTCATGAAATCCAAATTCTATCCGATCCTTGCCGCCGCCGCGCTGGCCTTGCCGGTGGGCTCCTCCCTCTTCGCGGCCATCAATCCCGCGATCGTGCCGGCCGACTCGAAGTGGATCGCTTACGCCGACTTCGCCGAAATGCGGGAGTCCGTGTTGGGTCAACGTCTGCTCGCCGTGATCAAGGAAAAGAAGCTCCTCGAGGAAGGCGGCCCGGTCCAACCCGACATCGCCAAAATCATGGAGACGATTGGCAGCGTCACGGCGTTTGGTGACAATATGTCGGGCAAACCCGAGGAGATGGACGGCGCGCTCGTGATCGAAGGCACCGACAAACTTCGCACCATCGCCGAAGGCGTGATCGCCCATTTCATGGTCAACGATCCGGACCACATCACCGAGCTCACCGACCTCCCGTTTGAAGCCTACCGCGTGCATGACCAAATCGTCGTCGGTTTCCCGACCGAGCCGATCATCCTGGTCAGTCGTTCGACGGAACGTCTGCTCGCCGCGTTGACGGCCTTCCGGGGCAAGGCGGTATCGCTCGCGAAGAAATCCGGCGCGCTGGCCGGTATGTTGCCCGCGGAAAATGACTACTACTTTTACGGCGCCTCGGTCGTGCCTGCCGCCACCATGGAAAACGGCAATGCCCCGGAGGCCCGCATCCTGAAAATGACCCAGGCCGCCTCGGTCCGCCTCGGTGAGGTGGGGGACGATGTCGTGGCCAATGCCACGCTCATCGCGGCGGACAACGACACGGCGACGCGTCTGACGAAGATCGTCAACGGCATGACCGCCTTGCTCTCTCTCGCCCAAAGCGAGGAGGCCGATCTCGTCGCCTTTATCGATTCCGTCAAGGTCCAGCAGACGGATCGTCGGGTCACCGTGAAGATGGGTTACCCGAGCGCGAAACTGATCACGCTGGTCGAGTCGCAGATCAATCGCGAACAACGCGCGAAGGAGAGTGATAGCCAACGCGAAGCGGAGCGATTCACGCTCGAGGGCGACCTGGTCGCCGAGTGGACGAGCGCGGATGATCACGCTCCGGCCGTCGGCGAGGGGTTCGACGCCGCCTTGCCGGTGGAGCACACCACCACCGCGGTCAAGCTCACGCCGGGCATGATTCTTAACATCGGTTCGGTGATTAACTCCCACGAAGTCTCCCGCATCGATTACATCGATCTGGTGCCGGCCGGCGGTGGCGCGGCCGAACGTTTCGAGGCGGAGTTCATGCGCCTGTCAAACTCGCGTATCGACTCTGTGGACACCGCTTCGGGCGGCGAATCGATCCGCCTCGGCGGCGGACGTCGCCCTGGTCACGCCCAACTCGTCTTCCGCGGCGCGCCCGGCGAATATCTGCTCAAGGTCGGTTACCTTAAAGACAGCGAGAGCCTCATGCGTTTTAAAATCAGCGTCATCTCGCCGCCCGCCCAAGAATGATGGCCGCCGCTCCAGCGCAGTCTTCCGCCGCGTCCGACGCGTCGCCCCTGGCGGCGCAGCGGGCGCACGAGGCTGAACTGGTGCGAGGCAGTCTGGCCGGAGACCCGCAGGCCGCGCGTGAGTTGGTGCGGCTTTTTCATGCGCCGATCTTCACTTACGTGCGCCGCATGACCGGTCAGGCGCAGGACGCGGAGGACATCACGCAGGAAACGTTTGTGAAGGCGTTTCGTTCGCTCGACCGGGTGGATACGGACCGGCCGTTGATCAACTGGTTGTTCACCATCGCTCGTCGCACCGCGCTCAATCACCTCCGCGCCCGCAAGCAGTGGGTGGAGCTCCCGCCGGAGACAGCCAGCGTCGGCCCGGGGCCGCGCCACGAGGTCGAACAGCGGGAGAAGGTGACCGGTCTTTGGGATCACGCCCGCCGAGTGCTGAGTGTGCCGGAGTTCGAGGCGCTGTGGCTGCGTTTCGGTCAAGAAATGTCGACGGAAGCCGCCGCCAATGTGTCCGGTCGCTCGACGGCCAGCATCAAGACGCTTATCTTCAGGGCCAGACAACGCCTGCTGTCAGGAAAGGAAATGTATCTATGAAAACGCCCCTTGCCCCTTCGTCCCGTTCTCCTCGTTTGACGTGCCGCGCCGCACGCGCGGTGGGCTTGTGGCACGGGGCGGCCGTAACGCCGGACGGTTCGGGTTGGGTTGCCCGGCATGCCGCGACGTGCCCGGCCTGCGCCGGCTTTTTTGCCGGGGCGCGGCAACTGGAGTCGTCCTTGCGTCAGGAAGCAGTGGATACGCCGGTCGATCTGCCGGCGGGCTTGGAGGATCGCATCTGGGCGGCGGTGCGGCCGGAGGTGGCGGTTCGGCGGGGGCCTGTGAAACATTCGCGCTGGGCCGATGCCCATTGGCGTGGGTTTGCCATGCCCGCGTTGGCCGCCGTGGCGGTGGTGGCGGTCGGGGCGCTGTGGCTCACGCGCTCGGTCGGTCACGGGGGCGATGAGGGTGCCGTGGCGCGTGCGCCGGCGGCAGAGTTTAACGAACGCGATCTGCGTGAACTCGCATCGACGCTGGGCACGTATTCGAAGGCCTTGCTGGTGCCCGCCGTGCAAGCCGAAGAGGCGACCGTGGCCGAGACGGGCGCGCTCGAACAAGAGTGGCAGGCCCTCGGCCAGGACACGGTTTCAGCGTGGAAGTTTCTCGCCGCAAACTTCATCCCGACGTCGGATGCGTCGGCCGAGAATACGTAACAGGCACATGACACCGCGACGCTCGCTGGAGCGGTTTGGGGTAGGTTCGACGCGAAGCCGAGGCCTAAGGGAAGGCGGGACCTGTTTGGACCTCAGACCGAGCGTGCCGCTTCCGCGGCGGTGCGGAAGGCGAGCGCCATGATCGTGAGCGCGGGGTTGAAACCGCCGTTGGTCACGTGCACCGATCCGTCGGCCACGAAGAGATTGGCCTGACCGTGCACGCGCCCGGTGGAATCGGTGACCGAGGTTTTGGGATCCTTGCCCATACGCGCCGTGCCCGCCTGATGCTGGCTCGCGCTGAAGCGTTGCACGACCGGCCAGCTCCAGATGCCCTCGGCACCGCTGGCTTCGAGCCAGTCTTGCGCCCGTGCCCGCACGAACTCCGCCGTGCGCACGGTTTCCGGATGCGTCATGCCGGACATGCGCGCCACGGGGAGGCCGAACCGGTCGCGCACGTTGGCGTCGAGCGTGATGCGGGATTCGGGCGAAGGGATTTCCTGCACCGGGCCCTGCACGTGCACGTGGCGCGGATACGTCTCGCGCATGAAAATTTTGTTGGCCGCACCCCAGCGCGGAACGCCGGGCGGCACGCTGTCGCGCCAGAATTGGATGGGCGGTTTGACGAATTCATTGGCCAGCATCGCGCCGCCGATCACGCCGGGGTTGTCATGGTTGAAGCGGGTCAGCGCAATCGAGACGCCGGGGCCGAGGCCGTCGTTGGTTAACGGATACGGCATGCGGCCCTGGGCGCCCGGATAGTAGTGCCCTTGAATGTGGCGGCCCACCTGATCGTGAGTGTTGCCGATGCCGGCCGGGTGGCGGGATGAGGCGGAGAGCAACAGGAGCCGCGCGGTTTCGATGGCGCCGGCCGCGAGCACGACGGCTTTGGCGCGAATCTCGTGGATCGTCGGCGGGCCATGGTCATGTTCCTGCACGTAGCGCGCGCCGGTGACGCGGCCGCTCGGATCGGTCGTCAGCGTGATCGCCTGCGTGCGCGAGCGGAGTCGCGCGCGTCCGGTGGCGAGGGCGCGTGGCAGCAGGGAATTGTGCGAACCGTTCTTCGCGTCGCTCGGGCACGCAAAGCCGATGCATTCGCCGCAACGGATGCAGGCGTCGCGGCCGTGGTAGGGCACCGAGTTTAACGCGAGCGGGGGGGCGACCGGCGTCCACCCGCGATTGCGCGCGCCCTTC
>CAXBDS010000081.1:0-20085 GCA_963974355.1 uncultured Opitutaceae bacterium | reverse complement strand
AGATCGCGGATGATTAGACTATATTGCGTGATATCGGTGGGCAGTGGCCCGCGAAAGCCGATATCGGCCGTCGTGCTCCCGACGGTGGTGGTCGGCAGCAAGCAGGTCGAAAGATCGAGGACGAGATCCGGCGCACGGATCGTGATCCAGTAGCCCGAACCGAGGGGCGTACCAGCGCTGGCGGTCACGTTACCCGTGCGAATCAGGAAAATACTGTGATCCCGATCAAGCAGGTTAATGCCGTCATCGAAGAAGCCGAAAGCGGCTGCGGTGCTCGTTTTCTGGCGACTGAAATTGACCAACGTGTAGTCGGTCGAAAGCACGTCGACATCGACGATGCTTTTCGCCGGGTCCGCGATGCCATAGATCCCCGAGCCACCGAAAACGTGAACGCCGGAAGAATTCCGGATGCGCAGCCACGTCGTGCCCGGATAGGTGCTCTCAGGTGGAGGTTCGTAGGATGCGCCGAAGAAGGAGACATCCGCCGAGCCACGCACCTCGACTTGGGTTTCCCCCGAGGAGTGCTCCACATTGAAATGATAAAAGGACAGGCCGCTCGCCCCATCGATCAACACTTGACGAAAGGAGGGACTCATCTCGCCGACATCCTCGGACGGGTCGATATTGCCGTCGTTCTTCTCGTCCTTGATGTATTGCGAGATGTCGTCGGAGTTGAGGTTGTAAACCCTGCCGCCGGCGCCGGCGGCAAAGACTCCCATCGGAGCGAAAAAGCTGTTCGCCTTGTAGTGCTCCATACGGGTGATGAGCACGTCGAGCATCAACGTGTCAGGCGTGCCGACGTTGAAGAGCGAAATGTATTTTTGATGCTCGTAGCCCCTGTCCTCTGAGGCCTCGTGGTTAAACAGCGCGAAGTTCTGCATCACCAGAGGCTGCAAACCGGTGTCGGTCCGAAGGATGGAAACACACTCGGTGGGATGCCAATTGATGGAGGCTTCGAGCACGGAAATGTTGTTAGCCGCACCCGCCACCATGATTCCGGCCGGCACTAGGATCTCGTCGCGGACCTCAAAGTGTCCGCGCGGGATGAAGACGACCACGGGTTTGGATCCCGTATAGGCCGCCGCAGCCTGAATTGTCGCATTGATCGCGATCGCGTCGTCGTCGGAATCATCATCGGCGGTGGCCGGCACGCCGCCATCGGTCAAGATGTTGAACACCTCGAAATCGGCCGCGATCGCGTCCAAGGGTGAGCTGAACTCAAAAATGCCGGCCGTGTGGCGGGCGATGAAGGAGAGATCCGTCGGCGCGCTCGCCAACGCTTCATGCGCGTTGAGGATGTAGAGGCTCGACGCGTCGTAGAGGACGTCGTTGATCAAGGTGTGCCGATCAAACACACCGTCATCAAACTGGTAGGCGACCTCGTGCAACAGGGTCCATGAATTCGTCGCCAAGGTAAATGGCTGGACGGACGAGGCGCCGGACTCGATCACGGTCTTGGCCTTCACATAGACGTTTTTAACGTAGATATCCTGCGCGACATTCTTGATCGCGACCTGCGTGTCGGCGTTGGTCTCAATCAGGCTGTCGATGAGCTGCAGGTTCGCGTCGCACCCAAAGTTGGCGCCCCAGTTCGCGGCGTTTTCCACCCGGATTCCAATCCAATCCGGATCGGAGTGGCTGCCGGCGCGAATCTCCGCGCCGACCACAGTGATGTTTCCGCGGGAACCCAGTCCGACGAAACCGGCCAGTCGCTGGTCGATGAGTTTAATCCCATGCACCGAGGGACTCGGGCGGAAGGCGTTGCCAGGGTAATAGATGCCGTAGTCGCCTCCTTCAACCGTGATGCCCGTGGCCGATCCGCCGGAGCCGGGCGTCGTTAGCACGCCGGCGAAAAAGTGTGTCCCGGTTACCCGAACATTTTCGATGGAGCAGTTTTGTGCGCCGTCGAGCGCGATGCCTGAACTGCTGGCGTTGTCTCCCATGTCGATATGGAAGTTTTTCACCATCGTGCTGTAGAGCGATGGCGGCAGGTCCGACCCATCGGCGCCGGTAAAACGGAAATTGAGAACGACATCCTTGGTGTCGCCGTCGTAAGTCACGACGAAGTTGCTGTTATCTACGGCCTGTAACGTCGGCACCGCTCCGTTCGCCCCGAGCTCACCCACCATCATGAAGCCGAACTTTTTGTCGCTCTGCCCACCTGCGGCCAGGTTGGACGGGCGCTCCATATCCAGCGAACTTGAGACCTTGTAAGTGCCCAAGGGAACGTAGACGACGAGGTTGTTAAACATCGTATCCGACAGCGCCCGCCTCAGCGCATCGGTCGCATCGATTGCGCCGGTCGGGTCGGCGTTGTAAGGTTCGAGGGTCGCATCCAAGTACCCCAAAACCGCTTTCGGCATTTGCTCGCTAGGAATGTCCACCGTTACGCCGGGCGTGGCGGTCGATAGCTGAACGGTCGCCAACGGCACATTCGTTTCGGTCCGGAGACGGCCATAGCTGGGCAGAGTGCAAACGCACAAAATCAGCGCAGTCAGAAGTCGGTGGATGATCTTTCCAAGGGGCATAAACGAGGGGTATGAGGGCTAACTGCTTTGAGGCACGAAACGGGGGGCGATCACTCGACCTCCGGGGCCGTCATCGCTCGCGCCCAACGGGCAAACCAGCCGGCCGCCCATGACGGCGGAACGACGAGCGGGCATCGCGGGGTGACGAAAGTGAGCAGGGACATGGGGTGGATTTGGGCCGCTATCCGAAACCGGGGCGGCTTGAGGTGACCCAATCTACCGAATCTTTCCCGCCATCCGGTAGTGATCTGGTAACAGCAAACCGGAGAAATCGTTCATCGCGCCTTAACACGCTTCGAACAAAAGGCTTAAGCGACTCACCCAGCCCGCACCTCCGAGGGCGTTTATAGATTTTCGCCCGCGAATGTTCGAAAATTCATGCCGCAATATCTCCGAATTCCGCGGCCTCCGGCCCTCGCTCGATCGCCATCTGGACGCGCCTTCCGGTTCCCGCCGGCGGGCCGTCAGCGAGCGAGCAGGAACCGCAACCGCGGTGCGCTCATCAGCGGGACCATCCCCCCGGCTTGGCCTAACTGCATGGTTTCCGCCCGCGCCGGGTCGAACGGCCGCCAGCGGGTTAGTCCGTCGCCATTGGGATCGCCGGAGCGGATAAAATTCAGCCAATAGGAAGACGCGATCTGCGCGATTTCGTGGTCCGCGTCCGTCCACGGCCGCTGCAACACCGGCAAGTTGCGAAAGAAGTACGGGATATCGCCGGTGTGGAACGCGCCGAACTCCGGATGCTCCGGCCACGGGATCGCCCGGTCAAAATAGTAGGTGTAAACCGGCGATGCTGCGGCCTGTGCCCACGACGTCGCCCATTGGAACGTCTCGGCTCGACCCAAATCCCTTGTAAACACCTTGGCTACCCGGCTCGCGACCTCGTCGTTTTCCGTCGGATAGAGCGCCAAAAATCGGCCCACTTTGCCCGGAAAGAGGCTTTCCGCCTGTCCCACCAGCCAATCGCGGGTCACCCGCCGGGGAGGAGAGCCGACGTCATCCGCCGTGAGCCCGGTGAGCACGGGCACGTCGTTTTGCTCTCCCCGGGCCAGCCGCGCGGAGATCGCATCCGGCAGCACAAAACCATCCACCACCACGCCGAACCGCATCGTCTTGCGGTCGGGCAGACGCGCGAAAAGTTCCGCCGCACTCAGTTTCCTGAGATCGGCGATGTCCCCGCCCCCGGCCGCCTGGGCGAAGGCCTGCCCTTGCCGTTCTGCTTCCGGCAAGCGGGTATTCGGATCGAACCGGGCAAGGCTCGAACCGCTGAACGCGACCGCCCGGGCGAAGAGCCCTTTCGCCAAAGGAGAAACGGTCAACACGTGCACGATCCAAGCCCCGGCCGACTGCCCGGCGATGGTGACGCGTGCTGGATCACCCCCGAACGCCGCGATGTTTTGCCTGACCCACGTCAACGCCTCCACGCAGTCGAGAATCCCGTAATTGCCGGACGCATGATGTTCCGACTCCGCAGAGAGCTCGGGATGCGACAGGAAACCGAAGACGCCCAGCCGATAGTTGATCGTCACCGCCACCACCCCGGCCGCGGCCAAATTCGTTCCGTCGTAAACCGCGACCGATCCCGAACCCTCGACCAGTCCCCCGCCATGGAAATAGACCAACACCGGCCGGCCCGCCGCGGACCGCGCGCGAGGCGCCCATACGTTCAGGTAAAGGCAGTCTTCCCCTACTTCATTCTGAACCAGAAACTCCTCGGTCCAGGGTCCGTCAGGCAGGTAAGTCGACCGCGTGGCCTGCATCGCGCTGCGACCAAAGCGGGAAGCGTCCCGCACCCCCGACCACGCTTTAGCGGGTCGCGGCGAACGCCAGCGCAGCTCGCCGACCGGAGGTTCGGCGTAAGGGATGCCCTTAAACGAGTCCACCGCCCCTCCGGCCTCCACCACCCCGCGCAAATCGCCCCCGCTCGTGTGCGCCAAGACCTCGGCGCGACCGCCGTCGCCGTCCTCCCGCTGATCATCGGCGCGCGCCGGTGAAGCCCAGGCCACGACGATCAACAGCCGGCAAAGCGGCTGAAACGAAAACTGGACACGCCCGACACTAAGAACAGATGACGCGAAAAACATGGGAAGAGAGAGGTTCGACGCCGTCGGCAGGCGATAGGGAACGGCCGAGCTGGATACACCGTCAATCTAGTCCAAATCCGCGATCCGGAGTTAGTAATCTCGTAACACCAAGCCTGAAACATCGCCCAACGAACCGAATTAGAACTTCACTATCCTCTATTTATAAATCGTTTATACAAAATTAAGGAGATCCCGACGGACGGACCGCTTGATGTGATCGCCCCTCCGGCGCCGCCCGGGCGGCACAGCTCATCCGCCTAAGTTACCGCTTTACAACAAAAACGAGCGAGGCTCATAACCACCCTGACGTCCGCCCGCGCCGCCCTCCCTTCGGCGCGACTCCCCTTTTTTCCGTCAACTCACGACGGCGACGTCAGCCCACCCTATGTTCATCGCCCAGGAATTCCCGTGGAGGCGCGGCCTTTATGGCCTGGCCCTGCTCTCGGTTTGCCTCTCTTCGCTGCCGGCGTCCCCGCCGCCGGAACCGCATCCTGCGAGTTCACTGGCGGCCATCGGGGAGTCGTGGCGCTGGAGTGAGCTGACCGCTCTCCGCGGGAAATCAATTCGCTGCGGTTATGAAGCGCCCGACGGCGCCCTTTGGTTCGCCTCCGACCACGCGCTGCTCCGCTATGACGGCGTCACGCCCACGGCGTATGAATACTCCGAGGAGGCAAAGAAGGCGACGCCCATCGACTTGTATGTGGATCAGGACAACACGGCTTTTCTGTATACCAACGGGGGCTTTTTCCGCCTGAAGGCCGGTGTCTGGACGTCCCTCGCCGCCTTCGGCACATCCTTCTACCAATACGAGGGAACGTTCTACCACGGTCGACAGATCCTGCCCGTCGATGCCGATCACATGCTCGTCGGCGTGCCCGGCGGATTGCTCGTTTTTACCGGCGACAGCCTGAGCCAAAAACTCCTTTTCGGCGGCGGCGCGGCCGACCTCGAAATCGTCGGCGATAAGCTCTGGTTTGCCGAGATCGGCACGGGCGCGCTGGTTCGCGTTCAACTTCAGAACGGGCTCCCGTCCCTGCCGGCCGATTGGCGACGCTATCTCATCGGCGACAGCACCAGCGGTATCACCCGCAACCTTTGCAGCGATAAACTCGGGGGGCTCTGGGCCAGTAGCGTGGACGCCAAGGTCGGCGCCCTGCGCTACCGCACCGATCAAGATCTGTGGGAAAAGATTCCCTTGGACTTCGAGACCGGCTCGGCCCGTTACCCCGAGCGGTGGATCGAGGCCGGCCCCGAAGGCAACATCATGATCCGCACGACGGACGCCCTCTTTTATCAGACCGGCAAAACTTGGGCGAAACTGAGTTATCCCGACTACGATATCCGACGGATCAACTCCTTCTATTTCTGGCGCGCCAACGGCGACATCGTGATGGGGAGCACGCGCTCCAACATCTACGAGATCCAGCTCAACGAACAGAGTTGGAAAACGTTTCCCGGCCTCATCTTTCAAGCCGAGACCGACGATGGCCGGCAGTGGTTTCTCTCTCGCGCCGGAGAGATTCTCACGCTCGATCCGACCACCGGCCAATGGGAAACCCTAGTGAGCCCCATCGATACGCCGAACTCCCTGATCCAAACCCCCGACGATGCCATTTGGGTGGCCGGCTCTGATCACGGCGAAGCGGCGATAGCCTATCGCAGCGGGGATCACTGGCAGACGTTTCATCATCCCGAACTCGGTCCGCGCATCAGCTACCTTTCGCCCTACAGCGACCACGCCGGCAACGTCTTCTTTGGCAGCGGCATCTTGCCCGCCGAACAACGCGACGACTTGGGCGGCATCGTCCAGTATCACCGCGAAGGCGACGAATACCACTTCGTGCGGCGCCTCACCAAAGGGATCCAGCGTCAGGCGGCCACCCTCACCTCCACGCCCGACGGTATTCTCTGGGTCGGCTCCAATTCGCTCAAAAAGGTCGGCCTCGCGGACGGCGAGATGTCGCCCGAAACCTCCAATCGTTTGGACAAGGAATGGGTCGACGATACGCTCACCGACGGGCGCAGCAATCTTTGGGCCGCCCTTTGGGGAATTGGTGTTTACCGCTTCGACGGCACCGCTTGGACGCTCTTCGACGACAACTCGGGCCTGGGCAGCAACCGCGTGGTCCATCTGGTGCAAGGCCGGCGCCCCGACGAAATCATCGCCTCGACCAATCGCGGGCTGGCCCGCTTCGACGGGACCCAATGGAGTGAACAATCGCTCCCCATCGAACTCGCCCTCGATCGCAACAAAGGCACGCTCGCGCAGAGTCGCGACGGCGCCATTTGGCTGAACAGTTTTGATCGCACGTGGTATAACCGCAGCGCCGATGCCCCGGTCGGAGACAGTCCGTTTCGCACCATCCGCTACCGGCCGGAAAAACAAGCGCCTGTCGTGCGGATCCAACATTTTGAACCCACCGTCGACACCTCCGGAAACGCGTTTTTCACTTGGACCGGCGTCGATCCTTGGACCGCCACACCCGCGCCGCAACTCGAGTATTCCTACAAAATCGGCGCCGACCCCTGGTCCAAATTCGCGCCCCAAACCACCCTGGCGCGCAGCAACTTGAAACCCGGAGCCTACGACTTCGCGGTGCGCGCGCGCGATCTGGTCGGCAACATCACGCCGTCGCCGGCCAACATTCATTTTCAGGTGCTGCCCCCTCTCTGGCTGCGCCCGATCTTCCTGATCCCGGCGCTAGCCACCGCCATCCTGATCGGGCTCCTCGTCGCCAAAATCATCTCGCAACGCATCCGCCACGCCCGGGAGCTGGAAGCCGAGCGGCTCAAATTCTTCACCAACATTTCTCACGAGCTGCGTAATCCGCTGAGCATCATGGTAGGGCCTTTGCAGAGCGCCCTGAGCATCGTCAAACACCCCGAACTCGAAGTCCTCATCGGCACCGCCTTGAAGGGCACCAAGAAGACGATCCAGCTGGTCGATGCCCTGCTTGATTTCCGGAAATTCGAGGCCGGAAGCTGGCCGACGCGACTCACGACCACCGACCTCGCCGAGTTCCTGCGCGAGTCGGTGGAAACCCATCGCCTCATTGCCCAAGACCGCGGACAAGGCCTCCGCTTCACCGCCGACTTTCCCGCCGGCACCATTCAGTTCGACGAAGAAAAGCTCACCCGCGTCGTCGACAATCTGCTATCGAACGCGATCAAATACACGCCCGACGGTGGAACGATCGACTTCCACCTTGCCGGCGAATCCGAGCCTGATCGGTTCGTCATCACGGTCACCGACAATGGCATCGGCATTCCGCCCGCCGAGATCGCCAACGTATTTGAACCCTTCCATCGGGTTCAGCTCCCCCCCGCGACAAAGCCCATCCGCGGCACCGGCCTCGGGCTGCCCCTCGTCTATCAACTCGTGAAGTCGATGGCCGGGCAGATCGAACTGCAGAGCGCGCCGATTTTACCGATCGGAACCCGCGTCACCGTGACGATTCCCTACAATCGGCCAACGCCCCCACGGACCGAATCCGGCGCCGCCACGCCCGGGGAGAAAACCCGGACCATTCTGGTGGTCGAGGACGACCCCGACATTAACGCCTACCTCGCCCGCGAACTCGGTTCCGAATACCACATCATTCAATCGCCCAACGGCAAAGACGCCATCGAACAGATTCACAACGCCATGCCGGATCTGGTGATCTCCGATCTGATCATGCCGGAGATGGGCGGATTGGATCTCTGTGCCCGCATCAAGGATACAGACGAGTCCCGTCATATCCCGGTTATCATGCTCACGGCGGCGCCCGAAGACAGCCGGCTGCAAAGTCACGCGGCGGGAGCCGACGACTACATCGCCAAACCCGTCGACATGGACGTGTTGAAACTAAAGATCCAGAATCTCTTCCGCAGCCGGGAAATGTTCATCGAACGGTTCAAGCGAGGGTTTCTCACGCCCGAGCTGGAGATCAAACGACCCGGCTACAGTTCCCAGAACGATGAATTTTTGGCCCGGGCCATCCAGACCGTCGAGGCCCACATCGCCGACAGCCGATTCGACGTCGAGGAGTTCTCATCCCTCATGAACATGAGCCGCATGACTCTGTATCGAAAACTTAAACACATGACCAATGACTCGCCCAAATCCCTCATCCAGAAAATCCGAATGAAGAAAGCGGCGGAACTGTTGTTGGCCGACGATTCCACGGTCTCGGAGGTCGCGGATCAAGTGGGCTTCCAAGAAGTCAGCTACTTCAGCGCCTCCTTCAAAAAGCACTTCAACTGCAAACCCTCCGAATACCGCAGTCGGGCCGCCGCGATGAACGAAATCTAGCACGCCGCGAACGACAGTGCCCACGAGGTCGATCGAACTCGCACTTCGGTCTCGGTATCGCTTGCAGATCCCCTCTCGAATGATCTGACGACAAGGCGAGAGATTTTCAAAAGACGACACCGCCGCGATGCCACATCGTTTGTTAGTATAAACAGTGACGGCAGGGAAAGCGCCCCTGCGTTTTTAGCCTGGGTCCAAAATAGATCGTATCGCGATACAACGGAGTTCGATCATTGAAGGATCGAGAGACATCCACGGCCCGCGCTCCGTTTACGACGGAGCAGATCGATGCTCCCTTTTCCGAAATCATGGGGCGAAATCCGGGGCAATCATGAGCTTCGACCTGCTCTCATTTCGTCGCGCGGATTCGTGGCCCGTTTCCCCGCTCCCGGGAAAGCAGTAGGATAGAGCCTCGAGATCGAGGCCCCTTCCTGCTCATCGTAGCTGTGCGACTGAGAAATGCCAAACAACCAGTCTAGGACTTTACTTCTCGGGCTGGCGTCAGGAACCCACGAAACTTGGCCCCATGTTGCGGAATGAAAAACCGAGCCCACGCGTCGGGGGAAAAGCCCCGTTGGGTCCAGTGGATCCAACGCCCTAGGGCGATCGGTTGACCGTATTTCGGGTTCCGCGGATAGCTCCTCCATCCGGTATCGCGGTCGCAGGCGATCACCCCTGACCACAAACCGTGTCCGACCTCATCTGTAATCGAGAGATGATCACCCTCCTGAAGGAAATGCATTCCCTCCCGCATAGGATCTTGGTCAGCCAGCACCACCCAGTGAGTGCCTTCCGATCCCGTTTCAAAGTAACCGTCCAACACCCCTTCGATTTGGTGGGAGCGCGAACGAATGACCGGCATCGAGATGCCCAAGACTACGCTCCGGATGGTAAATCCATCCGGTTGTAGGCCGATCACAAGTTCACCGGCTTGGGGTTGAGTCCACCATTTTTCATGGTCGACCGAAATACGCTCCGGTTTGAAACCAGCACACAGTCGAAGGGTGAATTGCGAAAGACGTTCCCCGATGAGACTACTATCCTGAATCTCGTGTGCGATCGTGTAGGTCTCGGCCGACTCAGATTCCCGCCCCGTTGATTCGGGCGCCGGATACCGCGCGGCGATGGCGGCCGCTTCCTCCAGCCAAATCCTCCCCATCGGAGCTTTTCGGCGATGAGCCCAGTAAACGGCAACGAGTTCGATATGCAGCCCGTAAAGCGTTTCCCAGTTTCCGGAAGTTTTGACCCAGTTACGCAGACGTTTCACGTTCGAGCCCACGGTGCTCATCAGCAGGGGCAAACTCCTGTCGTCCCAAACCCACCCGGCGGCATGCGTGGCGGACAATCCGAGCAGGTGAGTGACGAAGCCGAGATTGGCGCGGCACGAGATATAATCGATCAAGGCCTGTTCTCGAATCAGATCGAGAACGTGATTCATGGTCGGGCGAGCGCCGGGTTTATGCTCGGCGGAGGATGGTTTGTTATGATTCATCCACGTCGTGTTACCAAGACGCGTGGCGACGTTTGACGCCGGGATCTGTGACGTGCGACCCGAACCGGCCAGACAAGTCAGAAGGGTTCGGCGCGCGGGGATCGCGGGCTAGGAGACGTCTAAAACGGGGAAGAGGCCCGGAAACAGGGTGTCGAGGCACTTGATGGGCAGCCCGAGCCGTATCGCCCCCCGGTCCGAGGGGGACGTCAATAACCCTGAGGCTAGCACCTTGCCCAGGATTTCTCGGGAGGTGGAGACTGCTTTACCGGTGATAGCTGAGGCATCGCCGCGAGAGAACTCGCCTTGGGCGATAGCCTCGCGAATCAGGCGTATGGCGATTTCGTTATGCCGTCCAAATAGGTCGTGAGTATGGACGTAAATTGCCGTCTGCTTTTCCAGCTGACCAGGGCGGATGCGGTCATGCATGAACTGCATCTGGTCGAGGATCTGTTCCAGAAAGTAAGTGCAAAACGCATGGAGACTCTTTTCGGAAAGATTTCCCCGACCATCCAGGGCGCCTTGGCGCGGTAAATCTGCGTGTTGCAGCAGTTCGTAGTAGCGAGCTTTCGTGCGGGCGAGACCACGGGATATTGTCCAGAGACCGTGTCCATCGATCCCCAGCCGGATGGCGATGGCATGACTGAAGAGGCGGACCACACGTCCGTTCCCATCGACAAACGGGTGAATCCACGCGAGGCGATGATGCGCTGCGGCGAGCGCGATTACGCGTCGGTGCATCGGTATTTCTGGTGCGATGTAGCCGGTAGAGAATCGACGAAGGAATGCCGGTAAGCTCGTCGCCTCCGGGGCGACGTGGGCACCGACTTTCACTTCTATTTTTCGAAATTCCCCCGGCTCCACGATGTGGACCGTTCCCGTTTCGGGATTCCGGACCGTGCGAAACTCGATAGGCAGGTTTTCGTAGAATTCGTGATGAATCCACGAAAGGAATTCGGGGGCATACGGGCTTAGCTCCGGTTCAGCCGCGAGTTTGGCTTCCATGGCTTTCTGCACTTCGACGTGAGCACGGGCTTCCAGCTGGAGATCCTTTTTTTGGGGCTCGCTGGAGTAGTCGGCCCGCATGGCGCGAACAATATCAATCGGATGCGTCGCGTGACCCTCAATCAGGTTCGAGTAGTAGCAATTGGTGAAACGCAGGATCTCCGCGACGACCTCCCGAGTCGGATTGGGCAGTCGGCCATAGAGAGCGCCGGAACGCTTGAAAATCTCCGCGACCAATCCACTCAGCTCCGCCTCGCCCCGCTCGGGGAAAAGCGGTTCCATCGCAGTCGGGGAAGAATAAAGGTCGGCAGGCAAAATCGGGACAAATATGCTAAATTTCTGGCGGTATTTTTGGCGGTATAATAACACTGTTAGTTAACAAATTAAGACACTTCAAGCATTCCAGTCTGGCGATAATTATGGCGGTGACTCTGCAGCCTACGAAGAGCAGAGTGCTTTAAGAATAGCTACCAACCAGACGTGGTCGTCGCCGACTGGACCGGTAGATCTTTCGGGGATGCCTTGCTGGATCGGGGTAGCCTGATGGGAGGGCGGACGCAGTAGTCCTACATCCGGTCTTCGGCTTCGACGCCACCAAATCACCTGCTCGCACATTCGTCCGCACCTGGCCCGGGGATTCGCCTCAAAATAGGGGTAACGGAGCAAAGCACTCGTCGGGCGACTTGGGGGAGTTCGAACTGGGTCCGAGCGGCGAGGCAGGCGGGACGGAGCGACCGGGAGCGCGGCGCCTTAGTATCAATTTTGAGGTGAGACGCCGGACCATGGACCTTTTGCAACGGTCGCCTCGGTCCGCCCTGATCGGACCCGTTGCGGCAATTTCCAGGCGAAGGCCAGGGCGATGCGGGTTAAAATCCCGGCACCTCCACCATTTAGGTTCAAGCGCCCGCCGCACCTGCAGAAGGTCGGCGGGCGTTTGGTTTAATGCTGTTTCCCTGCCTCAGGGAATCCTCGGCGACACGCATCAAACGCGATCGCGAACGAAACGAAAATCCCGGCCGTGCCGCGCCCGCCTTTGTGGTCAACGGATAAACGCGGGCGCTGCTGGAGTGCTCACGCCGGTTTGCACTGGAGTGGCGAGCTCACCCCTTCGGCCGTGCGTATAGCCCCCCCCATTCCCCTTCGCCGCCCGTGACCGGCTCTCCCGACAAAACGTGTTCGTTGGCCGACGCGATTCGCACGCACGTCGCGCCGGGCTCCTTTGTCTTTTTTGGCGGCATGCAACACGGCGAACCGTCCGCTGCGATCCACGAAATCGTGCGTCAACGCATTGGGCGCCTCAAGGTCGTCTCCGCCCTCGCCCACACCGTTGCCTTGCTCTTTGGCGAGGAACTGATCGCCCACCTCGTCACCGCGTATTTGATCGATCTCTACGCCAAAGAGAGCTGCGCCGCCACGCGCGCCACCCGCCTCGGCGCCTACCCGCAGCTCGAGGAAATGAGCCACTACAGCCTGTCGCTGGCCTTGCTCGCCGGGCAGATGGGCGTGCCGTTCCTGCCGACACGTTCGCAACTCGGTTCGGACTACCTGCGGCACAACCCAAATCTCACGGAGACCCGTTGCCCATTCACCGACGCCAAATTCACGGCCGTGCGCGCCCTCAATCCCGACGTCGGCATTCTCCACACCCAGCAATGCGACCGCACCGGCGCCGCTCACCGTTGGGGCTCCCTCGGCATCGACCAGATGGGCATCAACGCCTGCCGCACCATCATCATCACCACCGAAAAGATTGTGCCGAGCGAAGTGATTCACCGCGACCCCAACCGCACCGTCGTGCCGGGCTTTCGGGTCGCCGCCGTGGTCGAGGTGCCATTCGGCGCATATCCGCTGCATCTCGCCGGGTGCTACCATTCCGACCTGCCGGCTTTCGGTCGGATGTGCCGCGAGGAGGCGACGTTCCAGCACTACGTGGATCGCTACATTCACGGCACCGCCGATCACGCCGCCATGATGGCGCGCCTCGCCGCCGATCAGGGGCCGACGTTTTGGGAACGACTGGCGATCAAGACCCCGCAACACAGCGAACCAGTGACCAGCGGCTACTAAGGCGTGCCCATGAACTACTCCCTTCCCGAACAAATGATCGTCGCCACCGCCCGGCTCCTGCGGGACGGCGAGGTCATCTATACCGGCGTCGGGCTGCCGACCATCGCGGCGCTCCTGGCGCGCCGGACCCACGCGCCGAATCTCACGATCATCTTCGAAACCGGCATTATACGCACCGATCCCTGCCCGCTGCCGCAAGGCGTGGACACGTTGTCGTCGCAGGCCGGAGCCGAAAAGCTTTCCGATGCGTTCTACATCAACACCATCGCGGAGCGCGGCTTGATCAACCTTGGCCTCGTCGGCGCCGGCCAGATTGATCGCTTCGGCAACATCAACAGCACCTGCGCCGGACCTTACGACGCGCCGGCCTTTCGTTTTCCCGGCGGCGGCGGGGCCTGCGACATCACCAGCCTCAGCCAAGGTTGGGTCGCCGTCCTGCGCCAGAAGAAGATTCGCTTCCCCGCCCGCGTCGATTTCATCACCGGTCCCGGCTACCTCGACGGCACCCCGCACGCCCGCGAAGACGCAGGGCTGCCCGCCGGCACCGGTCCGCGCAAGGTCATCACGGATCTCGGTGTGTTCACCTTCGTCGAGGGCGAGATGACACTCGAGTCGGTCCACGGCCGCTTCGGCGTCACCCGCGACGATGTGCACCGCGAGATCGGCTGGGACTTGCAGGAACTCGCGACCGTCGACGACACGCCCGAGCCCTCGCCCCACGAATTGGAGATTCTCCGCCGCGACATCCATGCCGGATTCGCCCCCCGCCAACCCTGATCACACCTCCGCCATGAAAATGGGACGCTTCATCATCGACTCTCACGTGCACGCCCAACGGTTTGCCGCCGGCAAGGCCATGCAGGCCAAACTCAGCGGCGACGGCCCCGCCCCCGAACCGGGATCCGAGGAGTATCGCAAGCTGCACGAGCAACTCACCTACGAGCTGCAACCCTACGACAACTCCGCCCGCCTCCTCTTCGACATGGAGTGCTACGGCGTCGACATGTGCGTGCTCACGAGCGCGTTCAACATGACCAATGAGTTGAACGTGAAGATGGTGCAGGACCATCCCGGCAAGTTCGTCGCCCTGGCCTATGGCGACACCTACCGCCAAAAGGTCCAACGCAGCGGCGAAACGTGGTCCGCCGCCGCCGCCGCCCAGGAACTGGACGACCTGCTCGCGACCGGCCACTTCGTTGGCATCGGCGAGGGCTTCCCCCAAGACCCGACGCTCGGCGCCAAGCACCGCCCGATCGACATCCATCAACGCCTCGACGAGATCGGCCACTTCATGGCCGTGGCCCGCAAATACAAGGTCCCGGTGCGCTACCACGTCGGCCTCACCATGGGCTACACGACCGGCTTCTGCCGCGGCAGCGGGGCCAACCCCGAAACCTACAATCCCATGTGGGTGCACGATCTCGCCATCGAGTGGCCCGACGTGCCGATCATCTTCGAACACGGCGGCGTGCAGGCTTGGTGGTGGGAGAAGTGGTATGAGGAATGCCTCAACGTCGCCGCCGCCACCGACAACGTTTACCTCGAAACCGGCACGTGGTGGACCGAGCTCTACGATAAGCCGCTGCGCGATCCCAACATCGGCGCGAAGAAACTGCTTTGGGGCACCGACTGGGGCGCGTCCCTCCCCATCGAGTGGCAACCCGGCCAACACCCCGAGACCTACATTTGCCAACGGCGCAAAACGCCCCCCGTGCGCCATCAGGTCGACGTCATGGGCTGGAGCCTGAAACAGATCGGCCGGCTCAACATACCGCAGGACGACCTGAATCTCATCCTCGGCGGCAACGTGGCCCGGCTCTATCGGCTGCCACTGCCGCACACCCGGCTATTCCCGTTCGTGGAGGACTAGAGTCCGACCGCCTCCGCCCCGCTCGTCAGCCCGCTTTCGCCCTTACCCCATGCAATCATTCGACTGGATCGTTCTCGGCCTCTACATGGTCTCGCAACTCGCGCTCGGCGTCTACTGCTCGCGCCGTTCCGGCGACAGTGTGGAGGACTACTTTCTCGCCGGCCGCAAACTGACGTGGTGGCTCCTCGGCACGTCGATGGTCGCGACGGCCTTCGCCTCCGACACGCCTCTGTTCATCACCAAACTGGTCCGCCAATACGGCATTTCCGGCGCGTGGTATTACTGGAACGCCAGCCTCAACGGCCTGCTCGCAGCGTTTATGGTATCCTATCTGTGGCGACGCACCCGCGTGGTGTCCGATGCCGAGTTCCGCGAGCTGCGTTACTCCGGCCGCGCAGGCAAGGCCGTGCGCGGCGGCTGGGCCATTTACTGGGTGACCGTGAGCACGCTCTTCTCCCTCGCGTGGGTCATCCTCGCGATGGTGAAGATCTCCAAGGCGGTGTTCGATTTGTCCGACACCATAACGATTGCCGGCTTCGAGCTTTCTAGCTCCGTCGTTATCGTGATCGGTAGCCTGCTGGTCACGGGCATCTATTCGGCGATGTCGGGATTCTGGGGCGTTATCATCACCGACTTCATTCAGTTCATCATCGCCTTCGTCGGCACCGGCCTCCTCGCGTGGTATGCGGTAGATCACGTTGGTGGACTCGACGCCCTGCGGACCCAAATTTCCGCCCTGCCCGAAGCCGGGCCGAAATTCTTTGAGGTTATTCCCTCCGCCGGTCCCGTCCTCGTCGTTTTCTGGGTGGGTCTCACCGTGCAGTGGTGGTCCTCGATGTGGGTCGATGGCGGCATGATGATGGCCCAGCGCAGCCTCGCCGCGAAATCCGAAAAGCACGCCGAGATCGGGCGCTATTGGGGACACCTCGCCCAAATCGGCATCATCGTCTGGCCGTGGATCATCGCCGCGTTGTGCTCCCTCATCATCTTTCCGATCAGCGAATACCCCCAACTCGCCACCGATCCTGAGTCCGCCTACCCGATGCTGATTTTGAAGGTGCTGCCGGTCGGTCTGCGCGGCGTGGTGGTGGCGGGCTTGTTTGCGGCGTTCATGTCGTCGGTGACAACGTTGCTGAACACGAAATCCTCCTACGTGGTGAACGATCTGTATCGGCGCTTCCTCGTGAAGGAGGCTGATCCCAAACACTACGTGCGCGTCGGCCGCATCGTGACGATCGTCATCATGCTGATCGGTGGCTACATGGCGACGACCTCGAAGTCCGTCCTGGGACTCTCGCAATTGATGGCCCAGTTCACCGGCGGCGTCGGCGCCATCTTCGTGCTCCGCTGGCTCTGGTGGCGCATCAACGCGTGGTCCGAAATCACCGCTTACCTGTCGTCCGGCTTCTTCGGCATCATGCTCAACGTCGGCCCCTGCGTTGCCCTGACGCATCGGGTCGTGCGCGCCTTTTCGCCGGCGTCATTCGACCCGCGCGTCGATACGTTCTTTCTCGAGACCCTCACCGGTCCGGAGGGCTGGGCCTACCGCCTGGTGATCATCGCGCTCTCGGCCACCATCGCCTCGCTGGTCGTCACGCTGCTGACGCCTCCCACGGAAACGGAGCACCTCCATCGTTTCTATCGACAAGTGAAACCCTACGGACCGGGCTGGGCGAAAGTTCGCCGCGACGTGGGACCGGTGCCATTGCTGCCCAATCAATTGTCCTTCGACTGGAAGCGCCTCGCCGCGGGCGGCGTGTGTTTCTACGCCACGTTCTGGGCTATCGGAAAGCTGACGCTCGGCTTCTGGGGTGCCGCCGTCGCCCCCGGTATCATCGCCGCCATCTCGGGCGTCGTGCTGTATCGGCAGTGGCGAAAATTCGCCTGAGGCGGTTTGAAGGAATTCGGGCGCGCATAGTGGGTCGGGCTCTACGCCCGACCCACTGGGTTCAGACCGCGACCGACGGCGCAAGATGTGTGCGCACGTAATCCGCCACGGCTTCGGCCAACGGCGTGAACGCGCGCGTGTAACCGGCCGCGCGCAGCCGCGTCGTATCCGCCTGCGTGAAATACTGATACTTCCCACGCAACACGTCAGGCATGTCGATGAAGCGAATGTCGGGCGCCAACTCCAGCGCGGCGAACAGCGCCGTCGCCAACTCGATCCAGGTGCCGGCGCGTCCCGTGCCGCAATTGAACAGGCCGCCCGACGAACGATTCTCCCAGAAGTGCAGCGTCACATCGACGACGTCTTTCACGTAGATAAAATCGCGCTTTTGTTCACCGTCCGCGTAACCATCTCGATCCGACTTGAAGAGCTCGATCCAGCCGCGCGATTTGATCTGCCCGAAGGCCTTGTGCACGAGTGAACGCATCTCGCCTTTGTGCTCCTCAAAAGGACCAAACACGTTGAAATACTTCAGCCCCACAATGCGATCGAACAGCCCTCGCTGCTGCGCCCAGAGGTCGAACAGGTGCTTGGAATGCCCATACATGTTTAGTGGCCGCAGCGCCATCAGCTCCTCTGGCGCATCATTGTAACCCTGCGCACCATCGCCGTAGGTCGCCGCGCTCGAGGCGTAGACAAATCGGGCATCATGCTGCAGCGCCCACTCACAGAGCCGGCGCGAATAGTGCGTGTTGTTTGCCAGCAGAAAATCCGCATCGCGCTCGGTCGTCGCGCTGCATGCGCCCAGGTGGATGACCGCTTCCGGTGCCGGGAGCGTGCCGCGATCAACGTGAGCCATCAACGCGTCAGGCGAGATCAGATCGTCGAACGCCCTCCCGCGCAGGTTCTGCCATTTGTCGTCGGTCCCCAGCAGATCCACCAGCAGCAGGTCTTCGCGACCGCGGGCATTCAGCTCGCTGACCACGTTGCAACCGATGAACCCGGCCGCGCCGGTAACAATGATGGGACGCGTCACGCCGAGCCCTCCTGGCCGTTGCCTGCCGCACCGTAAACCTGCACGACCTTCGCGATCGTATTGGTCGTGGACTTGCCGGCCACCATGTCGGCCAGCACCACTTTGCCGCCCGCCGCTTCGACCACTTCGCGACCACTCACGTAGTGCGCCCAATCGCTGCCTTTCACCAACACCTGCGGCAGGATCTGCGCGATCAGGTCCTTCGGCTCGTCCTCGTCGAACAGCACGACAAAATCCACCGCCGCCAGCGAACCGAGCACGTAGCCGCGATCTTCTTCCGGGTTGATGGGACGGCTCGGGCCTTTGTTGCGTTTCACCGAGGCGTCGCTGTTTAAACCGACGCACAACGCGTCACCCTGCGCGCGGGCGAATTGCAGGTAGGTCACATGACCGCGGTGCAGGATGTCGAAGCAGCCGTTGGTGAAAACGAGTTGGCGGCCGGCGGCGAGCAAGGCGTCGCGTTCGGCGCGGGCTTCGGCCGCCGTCAGGATACGAGGAGTGAGAGAGGACATGGAGGAGAGCAGTTGGGTTCAGGCGAGATTCAGGTGATGCAGCAGCGCATCGAGTTGGGAAAAATCGGGCACGATAAGATCCGATCCGGCCCGAATGAGGCGGGTGCGTTTGCGCCAATCGATGCCGTGACGACGCACTTCATCGCTCGCCACGCCCACCGTGTAGGCCCCGCGGCGCCGCCCTTCGCGCATCTCGACGGGACCATCGCCGACGACCATCAGCTCCGCGGGTTCGACGCCGCTCGAGGTCAGGATTCGTTTCAACACGTCACGTTTCGCCTCGGCGTCCAGGCTGCCCACGGCCCCAAAAATGCCGCCATCAAACAGATCCGCATAGCCGAGCGCCTTCGCCTCATCGCGCACGTCGTCGACGTCCGTGCCGCTCGCCAAATAGAGCACCACGCCGCGCGCCCGCAGACGCTCCAGCAGCGGACGCGCGTTCTTGATTTGCCAATCCTCCGACGCGAGCTCGCCGCGATCCAATTGCCGCCGCCGGTCCCGCACCATTGCGAGCAGCGCCTCGTTATAGATCGCCTTGTAGCCGTGTTCATCGAGCACATCCGCCGCCGGCACGAAACCCTCGGCGCGCACGAGTGCGATCAAGGCTGTCATCTGCGCGAGCGTTTGTATCCCCGTGGTGCGATCAATCAGCTCGCGCACCGCCGCCAGGATCCGCGCATGCGTCACGTCGTCGATCGTCTCGAGTCGCGACCCGAGCACCGCCCGCACCATCATCGGCTCCATCACGGCCTCCCAACCTTGGCGCAACACGGAGATCGTGCCGTCGTGATCAAAAATCGCATGGCGAATCCGACCTTCGGGCACGCGTCCGGTCACGGTCTCGATCTCAGTATCGGGCAACACTCGGCGCAGCCGCGACTGGGCCGCCAGACGCGGCGTGTAAACATAATCGGGTGCGGGCCCGATCCGCCGGAGCTCCTCCGGACTGGCTGTGCCCGTCGTGCGAATCTTGCGCGTCGTAATCGCGGCCACGAGGTTGGCAAACGTCGCCGCCTCGAGCACCGACCCTTTCGCCGCCAAGGCGGCCGCCACTGCGGCCAGCGCCGCATCACCGGCACCGACCGCATCCACCGCGCCCCCGAGTTCGATGCCGGGCACGTCGACGACAATCCCGTTCATCGCCGCAACCAGGCCGTCGGCGCCCCGCGTCAGAAACACGGGTTGGCCGCAACGTTTCGCCAACAACGCGACCAAACGCAGCGCATCATCCCGACCCACCGCCGCCCCGTCTTCGCCGAGCATGCGAGTCGCCTCGGTGAGATTCACCTTGAGCGCGCAACCGACGAAACGG
>CAXBDS010000080.1:0-20120 GCA_963974355.1 uncultured Opitutaceae bacterium | reverse complement strand
TTCGTCGAATTCGACCTCGCCGGAGGCGGTCCACGCGATGAACGGTTCGCTCACGGCGGGCAACGGCAGCACCTCAACGTCGCGTGCGGGTTCGATGAGGAAGGCTTTGAGGTCTTGCCACGCGTCGCCCTGGCTGGCCCGCACCACGTCACCACCGATGTAGCTGCCAAACGCCTCCGCCGAGGTGTTGGCGGGAATGGTCGGCGGGGTCGCGGAGGAGGACGGAGAAGAGGGTATGCGTGGCACCTGGGCCCGACGCTAACCGTCGCGCGTCGCGGCGCAATCGCATGAAGCCGAAAGGGCGCGGTCCAGCCGCTCGCGAGGTGACCAAAGCCGGGCCCGGGCTCCCTATCGGCGAGCCGGGCGCCGACCGGGATCACGCCATGTCCGGCAGGCGGTCAAGATACTTGTCCAAGGTGATCGGATACTCGCGCACGCGGATGCCGGTGGCGTTGTAGATCGCGTTGGCGACGGCGGCGGCGACGCCGCAAATGCCGAGCTCGCCGACGCCGCGAGCCTTCATCGGCGACGATTGATCGTCGATCTCGTCGATGAAAATCACCTCTTGGTGCGGGATATCCGCATGCACCGGGACTTCGTAGCCGGCGAGGTCGTGGTTGACGAAGAAGCCGCGGCGCTTGTCGACCACGAGGTGCTCCATCAGGGCCGCGCCGGCGCCCATGACCATCGCGCCGATCACTTGGCTGCGGGCGGATTTCGGGTTCAGGATGCGGCCGGCGGCGCAGGCGGCGACCATGCGTCGGATGCGGACTTCGCCGGTCGCGGAATCGACCGCGACCTCGACGAAGTGGGCGCCAAAGGTGGCGGCTTGGGTCTGCTTGGTGATGTCGCCCCATTCGATGGCGTCTTCGCCGACGAGTTCGCCGTCCCGGGCGGCGTCGGCGAGGGCCACGGTGCGGCCGCCTTGGCTCACGTTGCCATCGGTGAAATCGGCTTCGGCGGGATTGAGGCCGAGTTTTTGGGCGACGGCTTCGCGTAGTTTCACGCATGCCGCGTAGACGCCCGAGGTGGAGCTGTTGGCGCCCCATTGCCCGCCGGAGCCGCACGAAACGGGAAACGCCGAATCGCCGAGGCGCACGACCACGTGGGCGAGCGGCACGCCCATCATCTCGGCGGCGGTCTGGCCAATGATGGTGTAGCTGCCGGTGCCGATGTCGGTCATGTCGGTTTCGACGGTGACCCAGCCGCGGGAGTCGAGCCGCACGCGGGCGGCGGATTTGCCGACAGGACTGCCGCGGAACGCGCCGGCCATACCGTAGCCCACCAGCCAGCGTCCGTCGCGCACGGTGCCGGGTTGCGCCGATCGTTGGTCCCAGCCGAAAGCCTCCGCGCCGCGCTGCATGCACTCGATGAATTTACGCTGGGTGAACGCCCGCCCGGGCGTCTCGGGATTGACCTGGGTGTCGTTGATCCGGCGGAACTCGATGGGATCGAGGCGGAGTTTTTCGGCCATCTCGTCCATGGCGATCTCGAGCGCCATCGAGCCGGGCGCGTCGCCGGGGGCGCGCATGGCGTTGCCTTCGGGCAAGTCGAGCACGGCCAGGCGGGTGCGGGAAATGCGGTTGGGCCCGGCGTAGCACCAGCTGGTGGCGCGGGCGGCGGACTCGGGTTTGCCGTCGGGGAGGTCGCCGGACCAGCCCTCGTGGCCGAGGGCGGTGATCCTGCCGTCGGGTGTAGCGCCGATGCGGATACGTTGGATGGTCGCGGGCCGGTGCGTGGTGTTGTTGAACATCAGCGGCCGGGGCAGCGCGACCTTGACGGGGCGTTGCGCCGCGCGGGCGCCGAGGGCGGCCAGCACGACATCCGCCCGGAGGAAGAGCTTGCCGCCGAAGCCGCCGCCGATGAACGGCGAGATGAGCCGCACGTTTTCCGGCGGGATCTGGAGGGTGCGCGCGAGATCGGCGACGCCCCAAGCCACCATTTGATTGGAGGTCCAGACGGTGAGTTTGTCGTCGTCCCATTTCGCGATGGTGGCGGGCGGCTCGATCATGGCGTGGGCTTGATCGGGCGTCGTGTAGGTGGCGTCGAGCTGCACGGGCGCGGCGGCAAAGGCGCCATCGAAATCGCCGATGCTGGCGTCTTCGGCGCCGCGACCGCGTTCCGGGGCAGCGGCGGTGTCTTTAAGGGCGGCGAGGTCGAATGAGCCCTCGGCCTCATCGTAGTCGACCTCGATCAGGGCGGCGGCGGCGCGGGCTTGCTCGAAGGTTTCCGCCACCACGAGGGCGATGGCTTGATGGTAGTGCTGGATCTCGGGACCGCCGAGGAGGCGGGCGGTGTTCCAGTTGCCCTGGCCGAGCTGCCAGGTGTTGTCGGCGGTGACGATCTTGAGGACGCCGGGAGCGTGGCGGGCGGCCCGGAGGTTCATCGACTTGATGCGGCCCTTGGCGATGGCGGAGCCGAGCACGTGACCGTAGGCGGGCGCCGGTTGGATGTCGGCCCATTCGTAGGCGTAGGTGGCGGTGCCGGTGGTCTTGAGCGGGCCGTCGATGCGGTCGGTGGCTCGACCGACCACGCGTTGCCGATCGATGGGATTGGGCGGAGCGGGGGTCTCGAATTTCATCGGGCACCTCCTTTCGCCTGGGCGAGGACCGCGCCGAGCGTGCGCTCCACGAGGGGGAGTTTGAAGGCGTTTTGTTCGGTGGGATGGGCGTCGGCGAGCAGGCGGGAGGCGACGGCTCGGGCGCCACGCGGGAGCTCGGCTTCGGCGGCTTCGATGCGCCACGGTTTGTGAGCGACGCCCCCGAGCGCGACGCGGCCGGTGCCGTCCGGTTGCACGATCACGCCCACCGAGACGAGGGCGAACGCATACGAGGCGCGGTCGCGCACCTTGTGGTAGATATGGGTGCCGCCGATGGGTGGGGGCAGGACGACGGCGGTGATGAATTCGCCCGGTGCGAGCACGGTCTCGACGTCCGGCGTGTCGCCGGGAGCGCGGTAAAAGTCGGCGATGGGAATGGCGCGGGTGCCGCCGTCCGGCTGCACGGTCTCGATGATGGCGTCGAGGGCGCGCATGGCTACGGCCATGTCGCTGGGATGCGTGGCGATGCAGGCGTCGCTGCCGCCGATCACGGCGAGCGAACGGTTGAAGCCGTCGGTCGCGGCGCAACCGCTGCCGGGCTGGCGCTTGTTGCACGCTTGATTCGAATCGTAGAAGTAGGGGCAACGGGTGCGCTGCAACAGGTTGCCGCCGGTGGTGGCCTTGTTGCGCAGTTGGCCGGAGGCGCCGGCGACGAGGGCGCGGGAAAGCAGGCCGTAGCCGCGTCGCACGCGCTCATCGGCGGCGAGGTCGGTGTTACGCACGAGGGCACCGATGCGCAGGCCGCCTTCGGGCGTGGGCTCGATGCGGTCGAGGGCGAGACCGTTGACGTCGATGAGGTGGGCGGGGGCCTCGATCTCGAGTTTCATCAAATCGAGCAGGTTGGTGCCGCCGGCGATGAACTTGGCGCCCGGATGCTTTTGTGCGGCGGTGGCGGCGGCGGTCGGGGAGGAGGCGCGTTCGTAGGTGAAGGCCTTCATGCTTTGCCTTCCTGGTTCGCGACGGTGGTGATGGCCTCGACGATGTTGGAATAGGCGCCGCAGCGGCAGAGGTTGCCGCTCATGCGTTCGCGGTATTCGGCGGCGGAGGCGAGGGGCGGTTGCGTGAGATCGGCGGTGACGTGGCTGGGGATGCCGGCCTTGATTTCCTCCAAGGTGGCCACGGCCGAACAAATCTGCCCGGCGGTGCAATAGCCGCATTGATAACCGTCGCAGGCGACGAATGCCTTCTGCATCGGGTGCAGCTTTTCCGGGGTGCCGAGACCCTCGATCGTGGTGATCTGATCGCCCTCGTGCATGACGGCGAGCGTGAGGCAGGAGTTGATGCGACGACCGTTGACCATGACGGTGCAGGCGCCGCATTGGCCGTGATCGCAGCCCTTTTTGGTGCCGGTGAAGTGCAGATGTTCGCGGAGGGCGTCGAGCAGGGTGGTGCGGTTGTCCAGCTCGAGGTGCCGGGTCCGGCCGTTGACCTCGAAGGTGACTTTGGCGCGGGGCGGCGCTTTCGCCGCGTCGGTGGAGGTTTGGCCGTGGGCGACGCGAGGCGCCATGGCGACCGTCAGGGTGGCACCGCCAGCGAGCAGGAAACTGCGGCGGGTAAATGCAAGGTCGTCGGGAGACTTCATCACGAGCGTCTGGGTTGAAGGTTGATGCGCCGAGCGGTCGCCCTGTCTGAGCGAGAAGGCACCCGCCCGGTGGCTGACCAGAGGCTAGCAGACCGGTTCCGCAACGTCGCCCGGATTCTTGCGCGCACTGTTCCGATCTTGCGGGAAAGCGGGAGCAGCGGCGGTTTTATTTTTGGTCCGCGACGCCGATCTCCGTGAGCACGGCCAGAAACCGGCGCATGGTGGGAGTAGGGGTGCCCTCGCGGTGGGCAAAGACATGCGTGAGGTCGGGCGTTTTTTCCAGCGGCACCACCGCGGCCGAGTTGCCCACCACCCGGCTCAGCGAGGCCGGCAGCAATGCGATGCCTCCCCCCGCCGCCACCATGACGGCGACCGCCTGCGCGCGTGGCGACTCTTGGACGATGCGCGGCCGGAATCCCGCTTGCCGGCACAACTCGCGCAGGTGCGTCGCAAATGCCGGCGCGGCGTCGGACGACACGGCCACCAGCCCTTCGCCGGCCAGCGCTTTTAACCGGAGCGTCTTTCGTTCGGCCAACGGATGCCCGAGCGGCACGACCGCCACCAGCGCTTCGCGGCTCCATGCTCGAAAACGGATCCCGGCGGTGCCGCCGGAGGGCTTTAAACCCACGAAACCCCCGTCGAGCGTGCCGCCGGCCAAGGCCGCCAACTGCTCCGACGGCGAACTGTCCTGCACGGCCAACTGCACGTCAGGATGCCGCTCGCGAAACACTCGCAGCACCTCGACCAGACGCGGGCTCAACACCGCGCTCACGAAACCGAGCCGCAGCCGCGCGGTTTCGCCGGCGGCGTGGCGCCGGGTGGCTTCGCCGGCCTGCGCCAAGTGCGCCAAGACGTGACGCGTGCCCTCGTAAAACAGCGCTCCGGCTTCCGTCAGCGTGACCCGCCGGCCCTCCCGTTCGAAGAGGCGCGCGCCCAGCTTTTCCTCCAACTCGCGCACGTGACGCGACAGCGGTGGTTGCGAGAGCCGCAGCCGCCGGGCCGCCCGGGTAAACGACAGTTCTTCCGCCACGGCGGTGAAACACTCCAGTTCTCGCAACGAATAATCCATACTGTTTCGGTATCGATAGAGGCAGAAAACGGTCATTCTGTCATGCGAGTTTCACGGCTATGCTGGAGGCATGGCCATCAGCGACACCATCAAACGCGGCGCTCTGCGCGCCCCCCACCGCAGCCTGCTCCGCGCGACCGGCGCAATCCAATCCGAAGACGATTGGGACAAGCCCTTCATCGCGGTGGCCAATTCCTTCGTGCAAATCATCCCCGGTCACGCGCATCTCGACGTGGTCGGACGCAAGGTGCGCGCCGCGATCCGCGAGGCCGGCGGCGTGCCGTTTGAGTTCAACACCATCGGCGTCGACGACGGCATCGCGATGGGCCACGGCGGCATGAACTACTCGCTGGCCTCGCGTGAGCTCATCGCCGACAGCATCGAGACGATGTTGCGCGCCCACTGTTTTGACGGCGTCGTCTGCATCCCCAACTGCGACAAGATCGTGCCCGGCATGATGATGGCGGCGGCGCGCGTGAACATCCCGGCGGTCTTTGTCTCGGGCGGTCCGATGCTCGCGGGCAGCGATCCGGCGACCGGCCGGGCGCTCGACCTGGCTTCGGTGTTCGAGGCGGTGGGACAGCTTTCGAGCAATACGATCGACGAGGCGCGGCTGAGCGAAATCGAGCGCAGCGCCTGCCCGACCTGCGGTTCCTGTTCCGGCATGTTTACGGCCAACTCGATGAATTGCCTGTGCGAGGCGCTCGGGCTCGCGTTGCCGGGCAACGGCACTATCGCCGCCGTCGATCCGCGCCGCGACGAACTGTTCCGGGCGGCGGGTCGCGCCATTATCGACCTCGTCGCGAGAAACGTGCGCCCGCGCGACTTGCTCACGCGGCAGGCCTTCGAAAACGCGCTCATGCTCGACATGGCGATGGGCGGCTCGTCCAACACCATTCTGCACACGTTGGCCGTGGCGCGGGAGGCGGAGGTGCCGTTGCGTCTCGACGAGATCAACGCCATCGCCGCGCGCACGCCGCACCTGTGCAAGGTGGCGCCGTCAGGCGTGCATCACATGGAAGACATCGCGCGCGCTGGCGGGGTATCGGCGATCCTCGGGCGGTTGGCGGAGCGGCCCGGGTTGTTGCACCTCGATGCGCTCACCGTGTCGGGTCGCACGCTGGGCGGGACGGTGGCGGGGGCGGCCGTGTTGGATGCGGAGGTTATCCGGCCGCTGGATACGCCCTATTCGGAGCGCGGCGGGCTCGCGATCCTCTTTGGCAACCTCGCGCCGGAAGGCGCGGTGGTGAAGGCGGCCGGCGTGGCGCCGTCGATGATGACGTTTCGCGGGCCGGCGGTGATCTTCGAATCCGAGGAGGAGGCGCGCATCGGCATCCTGGTCGGCAAGGTGAAGGCCGGCGACGTGGTGGTGATCCGCAACGAAGGGCCGCGGGGTGGGCCGGGCATGCAGGAGATGCTGGCGCCGACGTCGGCGTTGGCCGGCCGGGGGCTGTCCGAAAAGGTGGCGTTGATCACGGACGGACGCTTTTCCGGTGCCACGCGCGGCGGCGCCATCGGCCACGTCTCACCGGAGGCGGCGGCGGGCGGGTTGATTGGCCTGATCGAACCCGGCGACCTCATTGCCATCGATATTCCGGCGCGCGATCTGTCGCTGTTGGTCGACGCCGCGGAGCTGGAGCGCCGCCGCGCGCAGTGGCGTCCCCGAGAGCGCAAACTCGGCCGCGGTTACCTGGCGCGCTACGCGAGCATGGTCGGCGGGGCGGAACATGGCGCGGTGCTGCGGGTGCCCGGGGCGGATTGATCGGTGGTGGGGGCGGGGGCCGCGACGAGCGATCTTGGCGACCGCTTCGATCTCGTTTTTTTATTGAGCGGGTCGAAAACCCATCCTGTCCAATCGTCTAGGGGATGAGCGCGGCCCGATTCCCGGTCCGCCTCCCAGCACTCGTTATGAAATACATCTGCCTCGGTTACGTTGATCCCCACACTTTCGCCTCTGTGCCGGAGAGCGAATTCCACGGAATGATGGACGACTGTTTCACCTACGACGACGAGCTCCGCGCCAAGGGCCACTTCACGCAGGGCTTGGCGCTGCAGCCGCCGCCGAGCGCGAAGACGTTGCACTTTAAAAACAAGCAAGTCGTGGTGACCGACGGACCGTTTGCCGAGACGAAGGAGCAACTCGGCGGGATCTTGATTCTGGAGGCGCGCGACATGGACCATGCGGTTGAGCTGATCTCAAAACACCCCGGCGTGACCTTTGGCCCTTGGGAGATTCGCCCGATGGCGGACCTTGGTGAGATGATGCGACTGAGCGATATTCGTCGCGGGAAGACGGGGGAAGCTGCGGGCAGTTAGCGAAAGGTGGGTCCTGGGCGGAGCCCCTCAAGCGTAGCCGGGACATGTGCAAACAGGCGGCCCAACGTGATCGGATGGGCCGCTGGGGGGCGTGGTGGTGGCCGCGAACTTTTGGGGAGACGGCGGGTCGGTGCTTGGAATAATGTCCGCTCATTCGTCCAGAACCCGGGCCTCGCGTGCCTGGCGCAACGCCGTCCTCGTCCTCGTGGCGGGAGTGGCTGCGGGGGCACTGCTGCTTTGCGTGTTGCTCAAGTTACTGGGCTTGGCCCTCGCCGTCACGGCTACGGCGTTTGCGCTGTTGGTTTTGGCTTTCCCGGTGGCGCGACGGTTTCGTCACCATCGCGACCAAGGCAAAAAATGAGGTTCTCGTTGGTTGGTCGTGAAACGGGTATGGGGGGGGGCGGATGCTGCTCCCTCGCCATCTTTAAGCCCTTCTGCAGACATCGCTATTTGAAGCCCGGCTCGCCCGGTAACGTTCCGCCCCTCTGTTTACGGGGAGGCTTCCCTTCCGGACGGGATCTGCGCTGAGGGTCCGCGATGATAGGATCGCTTACACCGAGGAATTGGCTCGGCGAAGGGGAGGCGATGCGGTTGGGGTGGCTCAGTCGTTAGGCTGATGGGCCAAGTGGTCGACGTTTTCCGCCAATTTGGCGGCGGCATGCGGTGAGGGGGCCGTCGCGGTCCGGCGGTCGTGAGAGCGTTCGACCCAGCCTTGGACCACGAGCGCGGCGCTATCGTGGCAGGCTTGCAGTCCATAGGAATAGGGACGCAGGCCGGCGGTATGGGCATAGACCAAATCGTGAATTCGGGGGTGGGGTCGCCCCTGACGATCGAGCGGTGCGGCCAGCGCATCGACTGCGATACCGGGCAACAAGTAGCGTGGCGGCCGACCGTCATGGTGCAGGAATTTTTGGTGGGAAGAGGGCACAACCTGCGTGATCGAGTCCGGATCGGCGAAGTCCGCGTAAGCCGGCGATATTTTGCCTTCTCGCACGAGAGAGGGGAACGGGTAGTTCTCCGGTTGGACGGGCGCCTGGCCGCTGCAGTCGACGAACATCCGATAGCGGTGCGAGATCGGCTCGCCGTCATCGTCGACTTCGAGGGACGTATAGCCATCCTCGGGGTCGTGCGAAGTGACGCGCCCGCGGCCACAGGCCAACTCGAGGCAACCCGCGTCGTGGAGGGCGAGTAACATCCGCGCGGAAGAGAGCGGTAGCGCGGCGATGACGTTCATCAGAAACGGCATTACGAGGGATCGGAATTCAAGGTGATCCTCGGCAGGCATCAATTCGGCGTGAAAGTTGAGGGTATACATGAGGTCGTCCAAACGTTCCTTCCAGCGCACGGGCCGGTGCGCTTTGACCGATTGGTGGGCGTGACCGAGTTCAACGCTCATGCCGGCGAACGGATCGCGATAGAGATGATCCTGGCTGAATGCTTCCACGAGTTCGCGGAGCGTGAGGTTCCCTTCCCGCAAGCGGTGGGCCCGCTCCGCTTCGCCATCGGCTTCCAAGGCGGAGGCGAGGACCGGCCGGCAGACTTGATCGAAGTAATCTTTCAGGCGGAGAAACCCCTGCTCGTTCCGGAGCCCAAGAAGGTCCTCGCGACTGACGTGACGATAGATGCGCCGGCGGGGTTCATCTTGCTCGAATTGGAGGTGGGGTAACCAGCCATGAGACGAGTGCATCACCAGTCGAAATCCTGCAGCCGCGGGGAACAGCTCATAGTGCAGGCGACCCTCGGTTTCGCGGAACGTGCCGTGGCGGTGGGCGAGAGAGGAGGCAACGTCGAACGCGCTCAGCGACGCGCCCAGAAGCCCGATCGGAAAGGTGTGGTGCCGGTCGGGTGCGGGGAGGAGTTTGGCGATGGGCCAAGGGGAGGCGAAATAGCCGGCGGCCGGTTCATCGGCGTCTTGGCTCCAGTGGTGGCCTGTGGCGATGACCGCCCGATCACAGAGGAAAGAACGGCCGTCATCGGCAGAAAGGCATAGGCTATCGCCGGCGGGGTTGTCCGCGATATCCACGATGCGGGTGCGGGGAAAGCGCTCGATGGTGAGGCCGAGTTGCGTGAGGGCGGCCGCGTGACCGTCGAAGCAGGTGCGCAAGTATTGTCCGAGCGCGAGTCGGGGGTAGATGCCGTCGTTGCTGATTTCGTGGTCGCGGATGCCCATTTGCGTGAGCCGTTCGGGGGATTGGGCGCGCAACCAATCGGCGAAGGTCTCGTCGAGGGCGGGGATCTCTTCCGAGGTGATATTGCAGAAATGATGAATATCGGTCGTTTCGGGGCTATAGGGCATGCCGATGCCGAGGGTGGCACGTTCCTCGAAAATCAGGATACGCCGCACCGCGCCGTCCAAGCGGTCGTGCGCTCGCACCAGGTTTTGGAGGAGATAGACGGCGGTGGCTCCACTTCCGACGATGGCTAACGTGGCGGCGGCGTTCATCGGGAAAAGAAGGCGGGGACGGGAACTGGAAGTGGGTTCAGGCGGTTCATAGGAGTTGAGGCGTGGTCTCGACAACAAGAGGTCCCGTGTGGTTCGACCTTATCCGCCGGTTGGGCCATTTACCGCCAAAAAATCTCCAGAGGGTCGTGCGTTATGAATGTGAAACCAGTCGAATCGAAGCGATTGAGCCCGGCGGCCTCCGACCGTCCGGACGGTCAGGCCTGCCTTCAAATAAACGGCGAACTGCTCGAGATTCTGATATCGCCCGGGCACGACTACTGGGGGCGCGAGGGGGCGGGGCGCTTGCAGCACGGCATCCAATCGGTTGCCAGCGCGACCTTGCTTGCCGGGCAGGGTATCGAGGGCGACCGTTACGCCTTGAAGCGGCCCGGGCACAAAGCGCAGGTGACATTTTTGGACGTGGCGGTTGTCGAGGCGGTGCGGGCGCGGTTCGCCCTGTCGCGATTGCCGGCGGGAGTATTTCGACGCAACCTCATCGTGCGAGGGGTGGATCTGGCGCAATTGAAGGGCCAGCGGTTTCGGCTGCAGGGCGTGGAGTTTTATGGCACGCAAGAATGCCGGCCCTGCGAGTGGATGGATCGTGTGATCGCATCGGGAGCACAGGACTTTTTGCGCGCCCCGTTTTTCGGCGGACTGAGAGCATCAGTCACGGTTGGCGGCGGCCTGGATGTGGACGCGTGAGTTCAGGCGTCGCGGCTGCCGCGGGCGCACTGGAATAAGGTCCCTCGTGGCGGCATGGTTCCATGTTCCCCCGGGGGAGGAGAAGGGTTATGCGATGGACTTGGTGCCGTCGGTCTTGAAGACAATGTAGAGCGCGTGGAGGGCGCCAGGGAGCCAAAGGAGTAGGGTCAGCACGAGGTTGAGCCAAAAATCCGTCCGAAAACCCCGACGGATCGCCACCACGGCGGGCGGCAGGATGGCGCAGATGATGGCGAAAAAGATCCACATCCAAGGGACGGACCCCAGCGGGAGCCATGGGTGCGATTTTTTATGACGGATGGCAGGGCCGGGGGGGGCGAGCGCGGCGGCGTTGAACGTGGCGAGTGCTTTGGGGTCCGCGAAGTCGGGCTCCGTCGCTGGGCCGCGGCGGAGAGGGACGGCGCTTCATTCGTGTGGCGCACGTTTAACGGAACATTGACCGAGACAGCGGGCGATCGGGTTGGCGGCGATGGGGCCGTGCCGGCAGGAGCTATTCGGGGCGTTGGTGGGTGATGCGGGGACGCGTTTACCGCGGATCGATGGCGGGATCGGCGAGCGGGGGTTCGGTGGGAGTCGTGCCGTCGGGGTTGAGGAGGACGAAGGTGCCGCGCAGTTGGATGTCCGCCGATGAGCCGCCGACCTCGACCGTGAAGCGGCCGGGCTCGGTGGTCCACTGCTCGTTGAGGTCGTAGAGCGCGAGGTCGCGGGGTGTCAGTGTGAAGGTGACGGTCTTCGTCTCGCCGGGTGCCAGGTGGAGGCGGGTGAAACCGCGCAGCACTTTCTCGAAGGTGATCACGCTGCTGTAGTCGTCGCGAACATACAGCTGGGGCACCTCGTCACCGGCGCGGTCGCCGATGTTGGTGATGTCGGCCGTGACCGTGATGTCCGTGGTCGTCGGCCCTTTCGTCGGCGTGATGGTCAGGTTGCCGTAGCGGAAGGTCGTGTAGCTGAGGCCATGGCCGAAGGGGTAAAGCGGGCCGGTGACCTGGCCGTAGTCCTGGTCTTGCGAGCCGGGATGAGCAGGGAAGTTGAGCGGGAGTTGACCGACGCTTTTCGGCACGGTGATGGGCAGGCGGCCGGCGGGGTTGTAGTCGCCGGTGAGCACCTCGGCCAGGGCGGCGCCGCCGCTTTCCCCGGGGAACCACATTTCGACGATGGCGGGGATGTGGCGGTCGGCCCAATTGAGCGAGAGCGGCCGCCCGTTGGAGAGCACGAGCACGACGGGCTTGCCGGTGGCGTAGAGCGCCTCGAGCAATTCCTGCTGGTAACCGGGCAGCTCCAAGCTGATGCGACTGGCGGATTCCCGGCAGAGCTCGTCGGTCTCGCCGAGGGCGGCGATGATGACGTCGACGTCCTGCGCGGCCGCCACGGCGGCGTCGATGCCGGTCTGGACCTCGGCTGAGGGTGGGGCTTTCAGCACGTCGCTTTCCGGCCAGTTGGCGTCCTTGACCTCGACACCCTTGGCGTAGCGTATCTCGACCTTGGAGCCGAGTTTGGCGCGCAGGCCGGCGAGGGGCGTGACGAAGTCGAGTTTCTGCGCGCCGTAGCGCGACCACCAACCGTGCGGGTCGTCGGCGAGCGGTCCAGCGACGAGGATGCGTTTCACGTGCGGTGAAAGCGGGAGCGCCTGGCGATCGTTTTTCAGGAGGATGATGGACTCGAGGCCGGCGCGGTCGGCGGTCGCGAGGTGGGCGGGCGAGCGCACGATTTTCTCCGCGTCGCCGGGCGCGGCGCGGTAGGGATGGTCGAAGAGGCCGAGGCGGAACTTCACGCGCAGGATGTCGCGCACGCGGTCGTCGATCGTGGCCATGGGAAGCTGGCCGGAGGTGACGAGTTCACGGAGGGGCTCGATGTAGTCGGCCGGCGGCGTGAAGTTGGTGCGAATGTTCAGACCGGCGGCGACGGACTGGCGGATGGCTTCCGCCGGGGTGGCGGCGGTGCGGTGTTTGATGTGGATGAATTCGACGGCGGCGCTGTCGGAAACAACGTAGCCCTCAAAGCCCCATTGGTCGCGCAGGATGTCGGTCAGGAAGAGCTTGTTCGCTTCGATCGGGATGCCGTCGTAGTCGTTGTAGGACGCCATGACGCCGAGCGCGCCACCTTCCTCGATGGCGCGGCGGAAGGGCTCGAGGAACAAGGTGTTGACGTCGCGCCATGTGACCTGCGGGTCGGTGCGGGCGTGGCCATCGCGGCCGCCTTTCGGCACGCTGTAGACGGCGTAGTGTTTGAGGGTGGAGATGACGCCTTGGGATTGAATGCCGAGCACCTGTTGCACGCCAAGGGTGCCGGTGAGGTAGGGATCTTCCGAATACGACTCGACGGTGCGGCCCCAGCGCGGGTCGCGCGAGAGGTCGAGCACGGGCGAGTAGACGTTGGTGTAACCGAGGGCGCGGGCCTCGCGACCGGTAACCTCGCCGATGGTGCGCACGAGCGGCGCGTTCCACGTGCTGGCGACGCCGATCTCGGCCGGGAAGCTGGTGGCTTTGGCGTGCATGAGGCCGCGGATGCCCTCGTCGGTAAAGTCGACGGGGATGCCGAGGCGGGTGCGTTCGACGAACCAGCGCTGGACCTCGTTGATGGCTTGGACGTGTTTCGACCACGGTAGATCGTGGTCGGGGTCGGTGAGGTTGTTGGTCCAGCCGGTATTGCCGTTGATGTGCTCGTCGATGTTGCCGATGCCGTCCTTCCAGACCTCGGTGTCCCAGGCGGGCGTGGGCAGCTCGTCCTTCAGCACGCGCGGGAAGCCGTAGAGCGTGGTCATCTGCGCGGTCTTTTCCTCGACCGTCATGCGGGACAACAGATCCTCGATGCGCTCGGCCTCGGGCACGGAGGCGTCTTCGTAAGGATCGCGGGTGCCGTTTTTGTTCAGGTCGAACCAACCGGCTTGGTAGATGGCGGCGTGGGTTTCGTCGGCGGGACGGGCAAACCAATCGGCGGCGGGGGGGGCGGCGTGGAGGCTGGTGGCGAGAAGGAGGGCGAGACGGCAATCGATACGTGGCATGGTCGGTTAAAGGGACGCGTCGAGGTCGACGATGTTGAGTTGAGCGATGGCCTCAGCGCCGGCGAAATCGGGCACGGCGGAGGGATCGGAGAAGAAGATTTTGGGTTGGTCGCCCTGCACGGCGTCGCGGCGGAGCGGCAGGATGAGCACGCGCAACGGAGCGCCGGTCGCGATGAGGTCGGCATGGCGGGCGAGGCCGATTTCCAGCGGGCGGCCATTGTAGTAGTCGTCGGTGATGAAGGTGTCGCCGATGTAGAACCGGGCGACGTCGCCGACGTAGTCGAGTCGCAGGAGAGCGTGGGGTTGGGCGGCGTCAAAACCGGGCGGTAAGCCGATGATCCATTCGGCCGCCTGCGCGAAATCGTCGTCGGCCGGGGCGGTGGCGACCGCTTGGGCCTGCACGGCGGAGAGTGAGATCTCGCGGGCGGGGGCAGCGGAGCGCACGGAGGCGACGGCGAGGGCGGTCGATGAGGCCGGTGTGATGGTCGTCGGCGCGCGCAGGCGGAGGCGAATCAGGGTGCCGTCGTCGGCCATGACCTCCACGGCGGTGACGTCTTGGTTCAGGTGATGGAGGGAAACGCGGTCACCGCGGCGGATGGCGACGTCGGTGTCGGCTTCGGCCGGCAGGGTGCGGGCGAATGTCCATTGCACGACGCCTTCGTCAAACGTCTGCACTCCGACGGGCATGGCGGTCGCCCACGCGAGGGTCACGCCATGGCCGAGGTCGAGCTCAAAGGGCCAGATCGCCTGCGCGCCTGACGGCAGGTCAACGGGACGGGTGGGGAACGTGACCGGCGCCAAGCCGTCGGGGCGGGCGAGGGTGAACTGCACGCCGGCGTGATCCGGCAGGGTCGCACCGCGTTCGTAGTTGTTGATGAAGACGAACCCGCTGTGGCCATCGGACCGCACGGCCCAGCGGAGCGTTTCGTGGTCTTCGGCGCCGGCGGGGCGTTCGTCGGGCAATGCTGTATCCATCTCCGCGATACGATCGCCGACGGTGGCGAGGAAGCGGTGCAGGTCGCGCAGGCCGTAATAGTGCGGGCGAATCTGGCCGTATTGGCCGAGGGGGGCCTGGAAATCGTAGTTTTTGACCGGCATGTCGTTCCAGTTGGTCATGGCGGTGGCCTGCTCCTCCATGAGCGTGATGCCGGTGGCGCTGTCGGGGTTGGTGCCGCCGTGATACATGTAGTAGCCGGGCGAGACGCTGCCGGAGCCGAGTTTGACCAAGGTGGTCGCGAGGACGTCGGCCGGCTCCATGCGGATGCGCCGGTGGTAGCTGCTCATCATGCCGCCGCCGATTTCGCAGGTGAGGTAGGGGTAGTCGGCGATGTCGGGCGGGTCTTGGGCGTCGCGGCGGCCGAGGGCTTCGTTGGCGATGTTGGCGTCGACGCGCAGTGTGGAGAAATGGAAGCCGGACCAGTAGCGGCCGGGCATGCTCGTGAGCTCGCGATCCCAGAAGCCCTCGGCGTAAACACCGTAGAGCGGGAGGATCTCGCCGAAGGGCATGGGGGTGCTCAACTCGGGCCAGCCGGTGCGGGTGTAGAGCGGCACATCGAAGCCGGCGTCCCGGGCCAGGTGTTTCAGGGTGAGCAGATGCTCGGCGGGGCCGCGGTATTCATTTTCCAACTGCACGCCGACAACGGGGCCGCCGTCCTTCCAGAGCAGGCCCTCCGTCTGCGCGGCGATCTGCGCGTAGAGTGGTTTGACGAGGGCGAGGTAGGCGGGGTCGTCGCTGCGCACCTTTACGCCGCTCTCGAGCACCCAGTCGGGAATGCCGCCGTCGCGCACTTCGCCGTGACACCACGGGCCGAGGCGCACGATCACTTTCAGGCCGGCCTCGGCGGCGGTTTGGATGAAGCGGCGCAGGTCGCGTTGGCCGCGCCAGTCCCATTGATCGCGGACCTCTTCGTGGTGAATCCAGAAGACGTAGGTCGCGACAATGTCGATACCGCCGGCCTTCATCTTTTTGAGTTCTCCGGCCCATTCATCGGCCGGGTAGCGGGAGAAGTGGAATTCGCCCATGGCGGGCGTCCAACGGTGTCCGTTCAGGATCAAGGAGCGGCTGTCCACGGTGAGCGTGGAGCCGTCGGGCGCGGTGGCGGTCCCCAAGTGAAAGCCTTCCGTGCGGGTCGCGGCGGGCGGGGCGAGCGTGATGGTATGGGCGGCGGCGGCGTGAACGCCGGACCCGAGGATGAGACCGCTCATGAGTGTGAGGGTGGAGATGGAAGGAGGGGGCACGGAAGATTACGGTGTGGGATGGGAAGGAGACGGCCAGCGGGCGCGCAGTGCGTCGTATTCGGCGCGGGTGATGTTGAGCACGCCGCCGTGGCGTTTGAGACTCGCGCCGAGGTGGTAGTCAGGGGCGGCCACGGCGTGGAAACCCTCGACCGCGTCAAGGTCGGCGCTGACGAACGGAAGGTAGCCCCGGTGCGACGAATACTGGTCCATCAACAGGCCCCATTTTTTTGCTCCGTTGAACTGAAAGAGGATCGGCCCCTCGACCTGTTGGCCGGTGAAGCCGAGGTAGGCGAGATCCCCGGTGCGCGTCCACGGACCGGTCAGCCCGTCGCTCACCTCGAATGTGATCTGGCCGTCGCAGGAAACACGGAAAAACCGGTGCCGGGCGCCGGGCGCCGGAATGATCTGCGTGTCGATGATGTCGTGATCGTCCCGCGCGATGTAGAGCTGAGGCACGGTAAACGTTCGGAAATTCTTCGTATGGGCGGAATAAATACGCGCCATCCGCTGGCCATCGACGGGACTGATCGTGGCCCAGTAAACGAAGTAATCGGCCGTTGTTTCGTCGTAGATGGCTTCGGGGGCCCACGCGCAGCCGGCCTGGGGGATGGCGCCCGCCACATCGGCGAGCCAGGGTTCGGACCAGTGGATCAAGTCGGTTGATTCCCAGATCACGAGGGCGGTGCTGCCGGTGGTCGTGGCGGCTTTCCAGCCCTTGCCGTTGGCGATGCGCAGATCGGTCGCGAGGAGGTAGAATTTTTCGCCATCGGGCGCGCGGATGATCGACGGGTCGCGCACGCCTTTGTCACCGAGTTCGGAAACGAGGACGGGCTGTGAATCGTTGAGATCCGTCCAGTGCAGGCCGTCCTCGCTGACGGCAAAATGGATTTGTTCGCCGGTCGGGGATTCTCCGATGAAGTGGGCAAACAGATACGCGGAAGCCGGCGTATCCGCCTCTTTGGCAAGCCCGCGCAGGCCGCCGCCCGAAGCCAAGGTGGCGACGATCAACCAGACGAGCATTCGGCGCGGTGCGATCATGGGAGGGCAAGCTCGACGCGGGGGAATCACGGCGCGATGACTTCGCCGTTGAACGTCGACTGACGGGCCACGATTGCCACGCCCGGACCTCGCTCGAAGGCCGGCCGGTCGAAGGTCAGGTTGACGTTCTCCAACACAAACGGGGCCAGGGAATCACCCTCGTTCGGCACGATGCGGCCGGGTTGCCCGTAGTGGCCGGAGACATTGCGCACTACCACGCCGTCGACGCGACTCGGCGGCGGGGCGTGGCCCTGCAGGTCGAAGAACTGGGTCCACGGGTTCACTTCAAACAAGCGACCGTGGCCATCGAGCGTGAGGTTTTCGAAAACGAGATTGGAGTAGTGTTGCGGGGTGTCAGGGCGGAGCTTGAGGCGCACAACGGCGACGTCTCCGCGGATGGTGCAGCCGCGCACGGTCACGTCGCGGACGAGGGTGGCCTCGCTGCCGCAGGTCAGCACGCCGTGACCGCGCAGGAAGGTGCAGTCTTCGATGAGGATGCGTTCCACGGGCGGGCTCGCGGCGTCTTGATCGGCGAGCGGCCCCTTCGTCCCTTTGAGCGCGATGCAGTCATCGTCGACCGCGAAGGTGCAGCCGCGAATGGTCACGTCCTGGCAACTGTCGATGTCGATGCCATCGCTGCTGGGCGCGCGGATTTTTGCCTCCGGCCCGGCGGCGGCGATGCTGACGTTTTCGACCAGCACGTCCCGGCAGTTGTAGAGATGCAGGTTCCAGAAACCGGAGTCTTTGAGGCGCACGCCGCGCACCACGACGTCGGTGCAGCGGTCGATGAACAGGAGCCGCGGGCGCTCGACTTCGAGATTGGTGCAGCGAGGGTTGGCGCGACGGCGTGTCCAGAAGGCTTCCCAGTAGACGCGACCGTTGCCGTCGATCGTGCCATCGCCCGTGATGCGCAAGCCGTCGATTTCGGACGCGTTGATCAGAGCGACCCGCCATTCCGGGAAATGGCCCTCAACGCGGGTGCGGCGTTTCGGGTAGTCGGCGATGTCGGCCGAACCGAGCAACACAGCGTCGGCCTCCAGGTGGAGCTCGACACCCGCCTTGAGGAACAGCGCGCCGCTGCGAAATGTGCCCGCGGGAATCACCACGCGCCCGCCTTGGTCGGCGGCCTGGGCGGCGTCGATGGCCGCTTGAATCGCGGCTGTGTCGAGCGTGGTGCCGTCGCCTACGGCACCGTAGTCGCGGATGGAGAAGTCACGGCCGGCGGCCTGCGCCAAAAGGGGCGCAGCCCAGGTGATTATCAGGAGTAGAAGCGGGCGGAGTATCATGGGGCGTTCAGTCGAGAGTGAGTTTGAACACGATGGCATCGGTGGTGGCCGGCAGCTCGCTCAACTCGAGCCCAAGCCCCTCCGCCTCGCGCGACCACGTGACGGGCGCATCGGTGCCGAGACACTCGATCTTGACGGGGTCGTGCGCGAGGCGACCTGCGGCAAGACCCAACTCTTCGAGGTGTAGCGGCGCGGTGGGCGGGCCGAGGGCGATGACGTAGAGCACGTTGCCCTTGGTCGTGTAGCGGACATCGGCGGCGGTGAACGGGATGCCCTTCCCTTCGTTGAAACCCTGGGCGGTCAGCTCGGCGCCGGCGGAGGCCGGTCCTTCGCCGAAGACCTGCCACGGGCGGGTGCCGAAGATCGCCTCTTGGTTTACGTCCATCCAGGCGCCAATCTTTTCGAGGATGGCGATTTCCCGATCGTCGATGGAGCCGTCGCCGCGGACGGGCACGCTGAGGAGGAGGTTGCCGTTTTTACTGACCACATCGGCAAGGGTATGAATGATGGTGGCGGCAGACTTGTAACCATGGTTATCATACACCGAGCGGCGGTAGTGCCACTGGCCCAGGCACGTGTCGCTTTGCCAGGGCTCGGGTTCGATCACGTTGCTTTGGCCTCGCTCGATGTCCCAGACGAGGGCCTGGCGCTGTTGCTCGTCGAGGATCTTGCCGAAGAGCACGGCGTCGAGCCGCCCGTCGTGTCGCGCGAGATTGGCGTTGTAGAAGTGCGCGGCGATTTTCAGACCGGCGTCACTGATCGGCCAGAGCGGCAGCGCGGTGTCGTCGAAGTAGACCAAATCGGGCTGGTAGCGGTTGATCAGATCGACGGTGCGATTGTAGAAACGCTCGGAGTAGGCGGCGTCGGGCGGGGTGATGCCGTTGTCCCAGTTCCAGCGGGAGAAGAGCGATGTCAGGTCCCCGAAATTCGACCCCGGGGTGTGTCGTTGTTCGTAGAGGTCCTGCGGATCGAGGCCTTCCCACCACGTGCCCTTGCCGTCGGCCGCGGTGAGGTTCCCATCGTAGGGCACGCCGGCGAGCGCACCTTCGCGGTCGGCGCTCCGGGCAATCTCATACCAGCTCCACGCGTGGGCGGCGTGCACGCTCACGCCGAATTTCAGGCCTTGGCGACGGGCGGCCGCGGCCCAGCCGGCGATGAGATCTTTCTTCGGACCGAGGCGGGCGGCGTTCCACGGTTGGTATTTTGAGTCCCAGAGGTCGAAGTTGTCGTGATGGTTGGCGAGGGCGAAAAAGTATTTCGCCCCGACGCGTTTGTAGAGGGCCAGCAGTTTGTCGGGATCCCAGTTCTCGGCCTTCCAGCGGTGGATCACGTCCTTGAAACCAAAGTTCGATGGCGGGCCGTAGTGCTCCCGATGCCATTTACCCTGCTCACTGTCCTCGGCATACATCTGGCGCGCATACCAGTCGCCCTGCTCGGGTTCACACTGCGGTCCCCAATGCGCCCAGATGCCGAACTTGGCGTCGCGAAACCATGTCGGCACCTCGTAGTGCGCGAGCGAATCCCACGTCGGCTCGAAAGGCCCGGCCGCCATCGGCTCAGCGGTCGTGTCGACGATCACCGTGGGTTTTGCCGTGGAAGGGATCGTGGCTTCGGCCCCAAGCGGGCCGGCCGTCACGGCGAACAAGGAAGCGCGGATGAACAGGTGGCGGGGTGACGCGATCATAGGGACGATTCGGCGGGTCCGAGCACGAGGAGTGAAACACCCTGGCGGGGGAGCGAGAACACGACGGAGGCGTGGCCGCTCTCCACGTTGACCACGGCGGGAGAGCCCTGCAAGGCGCTCAGCTCCGAGGCGGCTTCGAGAGCT